>JBOGMI010000447.1:0-3165 GCA_050746645.1 Bryobacteraceae bacterium
CTACATCGAAGCTGTGCAACTGAAGGATAAGCTGGCCGTTTGCTACCAACTGTTCATAAGCGGTACCCCCGTGACTGCTCCGGCAGCCGAGCAGGCGCTGATACCAGCGGCTGCTTGCTTCCACATCGGTAACAGCAATCAAAGGCTGAGGACGCATTCCCAATCGTACTGCGAACGGTGTCCCAGAGTCGTACAATCGTGAGCATGTGCTCGGCAAGGAGACACTGATGCCCCAGCAAATCACCCTTCACGTAAACGGCGAACGGCATGCCATCGACGTAGAGCCCGACAGCATGCTGCTGTACGCCCTGCGCGACAATCTCGGGTTGCGCGGTCCCAAATTCGGATGCGGGCTCTCGGAGTGCGGCGCCTGCACCGTCCTTATGGACGGTAAGGCCGTCCACTCTTGCATCACGCCGGTATCTGCCGTGGGCGCGGCCAAGGTCGTCACTCTGGAGGGGCTCGGCACCGCTGAGCATCCGCATCCGCTGCAGCAAGCCTTCATCGAGGAACAAGCCGCGCAATGCGGCTATTGCATTAACGGCATGATCATGCATTCGGCATCGCTCCTCAAGCAGAACCCACACCCTACGCGGGGCGACATTAAGAAGGCATTGAACGGCAATCTCTGCCGCTGCGGCACCCATATGCGGATCGTGCGCGCTGTCGAGCGCGCCGCAGGGAGGGTAAACGGATGAACGCGAAGAGCAACGACATGCAATCCGCGGCCGATCTCGCATTGAGCCGGCGAGCTTTTCTGAAATCGTCGGGCGGCCTCGTCATCGCCTTCAGCCTGTTCGGTCCGCCGGCGTCGGCGGCCGATACCGCACAACAATCACTGGCACCGCCGCCGGCAGACAAGCTCTATGCGTGGCTGGCTGTACACCCGGACAATACGGCGACGCTCTTCACCGGCAAAGTCGAAACCGGTACCGGCGTGCAGACGGCGCTGGCGCAGATCGCCGTCGAGGAACTCGATTTTCCGTTCGATCGCCTCAGTGTCGTGATGGGAACAACCTCGAAGACCGTAGATCAGGGCCCGAGCTACGGCAGTATGACGGTCCGCTATGCCGGCCCGCAGATCCGCCACGCTGCCGCGGCCGGCCGGCAGGCGCTACTCGATCTTGCCGCCAAGCATTTCGGCGTGCACTCCAATCAGCTCGTCGCCAAGGAAGGCACGATCTCCGTGCTGGGATCTCCCGGTCGCAAGATCACCTACGGCAAGCTGGTGGACGGTAAGCGCCTCAACATCGAGATCGGCGCCAGCGGAGAACGCTTCGGCATGAAGGTAGCGCCTAAGGCGCTCCTCAAGGACCCGTCCACCTACAGCGTGGTCGGCAAGCCCATCGCGCGCAAGGATATTCCCGACAAGATCATGGCGCGGTTCACCTATGTACAGGATGTCCGGGTAGAAGGCATGCTGCATGGCCGCGTTGTGCGTCCGTTTGGCGTAGAAGCTACGCTGCTCAGCGTCGACGAAACGGGTCTCAAGAACATTCCCGGTTTCGTGCAGGTAGTGCGGCGGGACAATTTTCTGGGCGTCGTCGCCGAGACCGAGTGGGCGGCGATCCAGGCGGCGGCGAAGCTTGGATCGGTTCTGAAGCCTTCGGGACCGGATGCCGGCCAGGCCAAATGGTCGAAGTGGAACGGCCTGCCCCAGATGGACCAGATCTGGGAGACGGTGCGCAAAACGGCCGAGGGGCACAACGCCTCGGCCGTGAGCCAGGGCTCGGCTGCGATGGCCTTCGCCTATGCCGGCCGGACCTTGAAGGCAACTTATAAGACTCCCTTCCAGATGCACGGATCGATCGGGCCCTCCTGCGCCGTCGCCGACGTGAAGCGCGATCGCGCCACCTTGTGGTCCGGCACGCAGATGCCGCACGAGACGCGGCGCGATATGGCGAAGCTGCTCGGCATTCCGCTCGACGCCATCGAAGTGCGCTGGTTTGAGGCATCGGGCGCTTACGGCCGCAACGGCCTCGAGCATGTGGTCGCCGACGCGGCTGTGATGTCGCAGGTGGTGGGCAGGCCGGTGCGCGTGCAGTGGATGCGCTGGGACGAGCATGGCTGGGAGCCGAAGGAACCGCCGATCGTGCAGGATCTGCAGGGTGCGCTGGATGACGCCGGCCATGTAAGCGCCTGGCAGCATCACATGTGGATTCCCACTACCGGCGACACACATCTGATCGCCGCCGCGCTGATTGGAAAACCGGACGTCACCGGGCATACCGGGCAAGGGCGTCCGGCCGTTACCTATGCCTATGACTTCCCCAATGCCGATGTGGCCTGCCATGGTGAAGGCCGGGTGGGGCTGCTGACCGCATGGCTGCGCTCGCCGGCGCAGTTCGAGACGACGTTTGCGATGGAGTCGTTCATTGATGAGTTGGCGGCGGCGGCGAAGCAGGATCCGCTCGCCTTTCGCCTGGCGCATCTGAAGGACCCGCGCGCCATCGCCGTGTTGCAGGCCGCGGCGCAGAAATACGGCTGGAAAAGCCGGCCCGCCGGCGCCCAATCCGATCCCAGCGGCAAGCCGGTTCATGGCCGCGGCATCGCCTGGGTCAATCGCGATGATTCGCTTGTGGCGACCATCGCTGATGTCACGGTCGATCCGGCGAGCGGCCGGATCAAAGTCGGCCGCGTCGTCGTGGCGCACGATTGCGGCCTGGTCATCAATCCCGATGGCCTGAAAAACCAGATTGAAGGCAACATCATCCAATCGATCAGCCGCACACTCCACGAAGAGGTGACCTTCGACACCGCCCATGTCACCAGCCGTGACTGGCAAGGCTACCCGATCCTGCGCTTCGAGGAGATCCCGGATCGCATCGACATCGTGCTGGTAAACAACACGCCCGAGTATCTGTCCACCGGCGCCGGCGAGCCTTCGACCTGCCCGACGGCGGCTGTCATCGGCAACGCCGTGTTTGACGCAATCGGCGTGCGGCTGCGCCAGACACCGTTCCGGCCCGACCGAGTCAAAGCGGCGATGAGTTGATAAAGCCGTCGTTTTGAGCCTTAAGCCTTGAAGCGGAGCCGGAAGCGTAAGCCCCTGGCATCCGGTCGCAATCTGCCGCCATGGACCGCGCCGTGGTCACCGGAAGAACTTGCCCGCCGGCTGGAATGAGCATTTTGGTATTACACTTACCGGTAGGAGTAAGACATGCA
>JBOGMI010000448.1:0-1260 GCA_050746645.1 Bryobacteraceae bacterium
CGGAGGCTTTGCCGGACACTTCCTTCGCGGATGGCGCGTTTGGCGAGAGTCGTGGCGGTCGGCGTCGCGCATCACATCACGCAACGCGGGGCTGACCGGCAGGTGGTTTTCACATCGGACAAGTGCCGCAGCGTATATTTAGCATTGCTGAAAGAGCACTCCACTCGAACCGGTCTCCGCATTTTGGGCTACTGCTTATCGCTTCTACTCATGTCCGGTCGAGGAGTCGGCTATAGGGAACGTTCTGGCGTATGTTGAGCTAAATCCAGTGCGCGCAGGTCTTGTTCCAGGCGCGGACGCTTTTGAATGGTCCAGCGCGGGTGTGCATGCGGGAAAATGCCGGGATAGCAGCGGCCTATTGGATATGGCGTGGTGGGGATCGCAATGGACAGAGGCGGAATGGTCTGCGATTCTTGCACGTGGGCAGCCGGAGCCGGATGCGATCCGGCGAGCAACGTATACGGGAAGGCCACTCGGGTCGGCAGGCTTCGTCGCCGATCTGGAGCGGCACCTGGATCGAAGGCTAGAGCGGCAAAAAGCCGGCAGGCCGAGGCGTCAGCCGAGCCCCGCGCGCGGCGAACAGATCAACCTTCAAGCTGCAGAGAGTTGGTGAACATGTGGACTGTCCCCAGATTCCCCCCCAGATTCCCCGCCCAGATTCCCCCCAGATTCCCCAAATCTAAGCCATCACCGTGATCAAACTGCCGGAAACCGATCATGCCCAATGCCGATGAGGCGCAGGGCCATCTTCCGAGCGGATCGTCGGCAACCCGAAAACTGGATAGCTGCGCCGCAAGTTGACGTGTAACGCGCTACGATTCAATGTCCGCAACGCCGACTTGCCGTCAAGGTGGATTCGTAAACACTACGCCGTTACAGTTGGGGTATCCATTCAGGTGCCGCTCTGTCATTCAAACGCTCAAACGATGTGTGCGCGAACCCGGCCAACGTCAATTGCTGCCGCCGATAGCTTTGGGCGTGCGACGGAGGCCGTAAATCGAAGAGGCGCCAAAGAAATACCAGGTTGCCAGCACCAGATCGCAGATCGCGCAGCCAGCTGAAGAAGAGGGCGCAAATGGAACGATCGGATTGCCATAGAAGTAATGCACAGCGTCCCAGCCCGCGTGGAGAACCCAGGCTGCGCCGATGACGCGATAGTCTTGCAAACCCCAATACGCTAGAAAGGTCAGGAGAGCGCAGAAGGCGAACTCCCAGATTCCGAGGCCGCCATTCAAATAGGCCGCTCCAGCGCCGGCAATC
>JBOGMI010000449.1:0-13880 GCA_050746645.1 Bryobacteraceae bacterium
TTCTGCGCTTCCACCAGAATTTCGCCGATGATGGTCTGCACGCTCTTGACATAGCCCGCCGCCTCGCAGTAAGGGCAGGGCGCGCACAGCGTCCGCTCCAGACTCTGCTTCACGCGCTTGCGGGTGATCGCAACCAGGCCGAAATCGTTAAACTGAAGAACTTTGTAAGGTGCTTTGTCGGTGCGCAGAGCCTCTTCCAGCGACTGCATCACCTTTTGCCGGTTCTTGCGCTCGTCCATGTCGATGAAATCGACCACAATGATTCCGCCGAGATCGCGCAGCCGGATCTGGCGCACAATCTCGTCCACTGCTTCCAAATTCGTCTTGACAATGGTGTCTTCGAGGCGGTTCGATTTGCCGACGTACTTGCCGGTATTGATATCGATCGCCACCAGCGCTTCGGTCTGATTAATGACGATATAGCCGCCGGATTTCAGCCAGACCTTCGGGCGCAACGCCTTTTCCAATTCCTGGGTGATATTGAAGGCGTCGAAGATAGGCGCGTTCCGCGTGTACATTTTGACGCGGTTCACGAGCGCGGGCTGAAACCTCTGCAGGAAATCCAGCACTTTCTCGTACATCTCTTCGTTGTCCACCCAGACGGCCTTGAATTCATCCGTGAGCTGATCGCGCAGCACGCGCTGAACAATATTCAGATCGTGATGCAGCATCGCCGGCGCTTTCTTGGCCTCGGCTTGCTGTCGAATGTCCAGCCAAAGGGAGTACAGAATATTCATGTCGGCGGCGATTTCGTCTTCCGGAACCCCTTCGCCGGCCGTGCGCACGATGAAGCCTCCCGTGGTTCCCGCGCGATGCGTTTGCAGGATGCGCTTCAGGCGGTGACGTTCCTGGTCGCTGGCGATTCTGCGCGACACTCCGAGGTGATTGACCGTTGGCATATACACCACGTAGCGGCCTGGCAGCGCGATGTGCGATGTGATGCGCGCGCCCTTTTGGCCCAGCGGCTCTTTGGCGATTTGCACGATAATTTCCTGCCCGGACTTCAGCAGGTCGGTGATCGAAGGCAAGGGCCGATCGGCGCCTTCCGCGGTATGCTCCTCCACTTCGCTGCGAGCTTCGTCTTCAGCGATGGGAGCGGCCGCGGCGCCTCCGTTTTCAGCCGGTGCTTGCGGGCTCTCGACGCCGGTATGGTTGGAACGATTCCTGCGGCGCCGCATCCGCCGCGGCACGCGTTGCAAATAACGCGATCCACGCTCGCGCACGCTGGCGGTCTGCTCCGGCTCGGTTTCCTGGAGCGCCGGAGTTGCCGAGGACTCGATGGTTTCGGCCTCGCTGATCATGCCGGCTTCGGACTCCGGCTCGTCCGGAGTCTCGGCGGCTACGGTCTGGGCCGGCTCGTCGAGCCGGATTTCCTCGAATTTTTCCTCTTCCGCTTCGGGGGTTTCGTTCTCCGCGTGGTGATCGAGAACACGGTCCGTCAGCTCGATCTCTTCCGCCGCGCGATCAAGCTCGCTTGCTTGTGCGTCGGCCGCTTCGACCGGTGCGCCCGCCGCGGCACTTCGGTATTTGGCCAGCGATTCGCCGGGAAGGATCAGAACATCGGATGCTTCCGCGGCCGGCTCTGCGTTGGCCTCCTCTTCCGTCGCGCCGTTTGGGGATCCCGGGGTCTGCGCGTACTTGCTTTCCGGAAAACCCCGGCCGCGGCCTCGCCGATGGCGCGAACGTCTGCCGCGCCGGTCGTGCAACGGGCGCTCGCCTTCGACCCGGCTTGGGCTCTGGATCGCGGCTGCCGCTTCATCGGCGGCGACGTCGGCTGAAGAGAGCCCCTCGGTTTCGATTTCTGCGGCCTCGGTTTCCGGCACGGCGGCCGTGGGTGCCGCAGGCTGCCGCGCTTCGACATTGCGCCCGCTGGCGGCGCGCTCGGAATAGCGCCGGCGCCCGCTGCGTGCGGGCTTGTCGTCGAGCGGCTCCACATCTTCGTTTTCCTCGAAGAAATCGGAAACGTAGAGAAACGTGTCGCGCTCCAGGCCCAAATTGACGAATGCCGATTGCATCCCCGGGAGCACGCGCGTGACCCGGCCCTTATGAATACTGCCAGCCAGCGAATATTCGTTGGCTCGCTGAAAATAGACTTCGACGAGCTTGTCGTCTTCCAGAATCGCTACTTTTGTCTCGTGGCGATTGGATCCAATCACCAGTTCTTTCGTCATCTCTTACCGCCTTCAATAAGAGCCGGCGATGAGAGTACAGCGAATCCGAATTGCCCAGTGCCGCCGCCGGGCGGCGCACCGCACAAAAAACTGTTGCGACCGCAGCGGATGGAGACCTGCTCGTAAACATCCCCCTCGGCGCCTTAAGCGCAAACTTCAAGAGCCGCGAAAACCGGCTAGCAATCCGAAATCTTTGTCCTGCTCAGTCCGACCCTCTTTTTTAGTCGAACAGACCTTTTCCAAGGCCTACCTTTAATTCACAAACCTTCGCAACCGGACGCTGTTCACAATTCCCAGCATCAGGAAAGTCACCCACATATCGGAGCCTCCCGAACTCATCAGCGGGAGCGGAATTCCGGTTACCGGCATGCGGCCGACCACCATTCCGACATTCACCAACACATGAAACAGCAGCAGCGCCGCGACGCCCATACACAGGTACAAACCTGCCGTATCGGTCGCCGTCTGGCCTGCCTGCACAATCTGCATGATCAGCAGGAAATACAATCCCAGCGCGATCACGACTCCGACAAATCCGTGTTCTTCCGCGAAAGACGAGAAAATGAAATCCGTATGAGGCACGGGCAGGAACCCCAAATGGGTTTGGGAACTCTCCTTCACCCCACGGCCCCACATACCGCCATTTCCCACCGCAATCCGCGATTGAATCACCTGGAATCCCGCACCCTTCGGATCGCGGCCAGGATCGATAAAACTGACCAGACGGCCCTTTTGATACGGCTTAAGTAAATGATAACCGATCGGCAAGGTGGCCGCCAATACGAGTGTAATGATCAGTAAGTATTTCCAGCGCAAACCGGCCATCAGGATGCCGCATGCGAGGATCGGCAGGTAGGTCAGCGAAGTGCCCAGGTCGGGCTCT
The DNA here is from genome assembly GCA_050746645.1 of Bryobacteraceae bacterium. Classification (GTDB taxonomy): domain Bacteria; phylum Acidobacteriota; class Terriglobia; order Bryobacterales; family Bryobacteraceae; genus Bog-105. The sequence continues at coordinate 3,055 of JBOGMI010000449.1, forward strand.
TTCATGACCAGGATCATGGGCACGAACACAAACGCGGCCACCTTGGCCAGATCCTTCCAGTCGAGGGCGCCGGAAGTGAACTCGGTCAGGTATTTGGTTACCAGCAGAATCAGAACGATCTTGACAAATTCGGAGGTCTGCAAAGTAAAACCCGCAATCTGAATCCAGCGGGTGGATCCGAAAACGCTGTTGCCGGCAATCCCTGTGATCAGGAGCAATGCGATCGCGACGACATAGAACAAAAACGCGCGATTCAAAAGCGTGTGATAGTCCACCAGGGAAACGATCCACATCATGGCGAGACCGGTGACGATCCATACGATCTGCTTCCACCAGGCATCCTCCCATTTCGTGCCCAGGGTCGCGCTATAAATCTGCAGCACGCCGAGCACGCAGAGAGCGAGAGTGACCACAAGCAGCGGCCAATCCAAATCGCGCAGAGATCGATATCCTGTCACTGCCCTTGGAAATCCTTTCCGGCGGATGGCGCTAGCATGGCGAGCGCCTTCTGCATGGAGCCGAACAGGTTAGGCAGCGAGCGCCGCCAGGCACGCGCCGTTTGCGCCCGAGCCAGCCTGGCCTTTTTATCAAAATAAGCTTTCAGGACATCGCGCACGATCGGCTCGGCGTACACACTTTCTCCTGCATGATCGTAGAGAGCGACAACTACGATTTCGGGACGTTGTGCCGGCGCGAATGCGACGAACCAAGCGTTATTGGCGAGAGCGCTATTGAATTTAGCGCCTTGGGTGTATCGGGTCGCAGCCACCTGGGCGGTACCGGTTTTTCCGCAAACTTCGACGTTCGGCAGCCGCGCCGCCCAGCCTGTGCCGCCCGCCTCGTTGACCACCCCGCACATGCCGGAGAGAACCGTCGCGATGTTCTGGGGATTGAAGTGCCCTTCCTGCAACAGTTTCTTGGGCAGATCTTTATTCAGGTGCGGCCGGTACCACTTACCGCCGATCGCCAGACCGCCCGCGGCGACGGCGAGCTGAAGCGGAGAAATCGTCACCGCGCCTTGGCCGATACCTACCGAAATGGTCTCGCCTGGGTACCACTTTTGCCGGAACATACGCATTTTCCAGCGCTTGGAAGGCATGGTGCTCTGGCTCTCGTTGGGAAGGTCGATGCCGGTCTTACCGCCGAAGCCGGCGATTTTCGCATAGTGCGCCAAGCGGTCGATGCCCAGCCGGTACGCCACATTGTAAAAAAAGACGTCGCAGGACTGGACGATGGCCCGGTGGACACTGATATGGCCGTGGCCCCCCTTGCGGTAACAGGCAAAATAGTGGCCGTAAAAGGTCGCGCCGCCCGGACAGAAAAACTGCGTCTGGGGCGTGATCACGCCGGTCTCCAATCCGGCGAGGGCCACAAACGGCTTAAAGGCCGAGCCCGGCGCAAGTTCGGCCTGCGTGGCACGATTCATGAGCGGTTTGTCGGGATTGTTCACCAGTTTGTCCCAATCGGAGCGGCTGATGTGGCCGGTAAATTGATTGGGATTGAAAGACGGAGTGCTCACCATGGCGAGCACTCCACCGTTGCGCGGGTCGAGCGCCACCACAGCCCCGCGCTTGCCCTGCATCGCCAGCTCCGCCACAGCCTCCAAATCCAGATCGATCGTGGTGTGCAGGTCCTGACCGGGGATGGCGGGCTTCCGCGTCAGCGTGGCACGCTCCTGCCCCAGATTGTCGACGAGGATCCGCTGCTTCCCATTCACGCCGCGCAAGCTGCGATCGTATTCGCGTTCGAGACCGGCCTTGCCGATAATGGCGCCCGGCTCGTAATCGATAAATTGCGGCAAGTTAAGTTCGGATTGGCTGATTTCCCCAACGTAGCCCGCCACATGCGCGGCGAAGCCGTTTTCCGGGTATTGCCGCTCCCAGGATTGGACCAGTTGCATCTCCGGATAGGTGTAGACGTCCTGGTGCGCTTCCACCCACGCGATCTCGTCGCCCGTGAGTTGGTCTTTGATGATGATCTGAGGCTGCGAGCTCATGCCCTGGATCTTGGCCAGCAAATCGTTGTAATTGAGGTGCAGTGCAGCCGCGATCGCGGGCAGGTGCTTCGATTGGATCTCGTCCCGGTTGAGTAATAGCGAATAGGACGCCTTGTTGCCCACGATCACGCGCCCGTAGCGGTCGAGTATCTTGCCCCGCGGCGCCAGAATCGGCGTGCTCCTGATGCGGTTGCGCTCGGCCGCCTGGCTGTAGATATCCGAATTCTTAACTTGAAGCGTCCAAAAGCCCGAGACCAGAAAAATAAAGACAGCGACCGTGAGGTATTGGAAAATCGCAATTTTCCCCGAGAAGCGTTTGGGGTCGTCTTGCAGCGGCCGCGCCGGCGAGAGCCCGCCTTCCCGCCGGTGTTCGCCTTTGATTAAGCCCACTGTGATTTACTCGACAACTTCATCCGATCCAAAAAAGAGAACAGCGGAATGGCGATAATCGCGTTCAGCGCGCCATGAATCAGCGTTTGCTGCGGATCGAACGGAATCATCTGCCCCAGCAGCGCGCGGCGCATGATCCAGTAGACAAACGCATGAAAGGCGTAAAAGAAAAAGCAGAGCACCAGCCGGATGACCGAGTTTTCGACGTTGAAACGCATGCTCACCGAAGCCGCGAAATAGCCGACCAGGGTCTTGGTGATGCCGTACATGCCGATCGGGATGTTCACCGGCGCTAGTAGGTCTTCGGTCAGTCCCACGAAAGCGCCAAAGAATAGCGCCGCAATTTGCGAGCGCCGCATCAGCCCGAAGTAAATGGTTAACAGCAGCGGCAATTCCAGCCATTCGGTATGCGGAATCAGGCGTGGAAGGTAAAACTTGCCGACGATAGCGATCAGCGTGAGCGCAACCAGCGCCACCACCTGAAAGCGGCTGAGCCAGCCTTCCTTGGCGCGGCGGATCACGATCTGATCGCTGATTTGATTCATCATGGTTGCGCCGAATCTGTTTTATGCCGGGGAGCGCCCAGCGGCAGTGGGGCAGATTGATTTGTGGGCGCCGAATCTGAGCCGGAAGCGTGAGCGCCCTTGCTTGCTTCGGTTGCCGCTCCGCTGCCCTGTGGGGCAGACGATCGTTTTTTGTCGTCTGCCATAGGCCGTGACACTCCTAAAACGCCCTTAAGAGAAGCCGCCGTCGCGGGTTTGGCCGCGGCGGTCTGCTTGGCCAGTTTCACATTGAAATTCGGCAGATTCGATCCGAGTACTCCATAAGTGTGGTGTTCTTGCTCTCCGATTTCGGTATATTTCTCGACGATCTTATCGGCCTGCGTTTGGGCGGGCGGGGCGCCGCTCGACGACAGGACTTTATCCGGCGGAGGCGGAGGCAGGGAAGCCGCGGTTGGCTGTTGCAACGGAGGCGCGTCCGGAATCGGCTGGTGAACTCCCTGCAAAATCACCAATACTTGCTCGGCGCTCGCCGGCGAGCCGCTCAAATTCAACTGGATCCGTTTCATTCCTTGCCCTGGCTCGGAAGAGACCACCTTGCCTACCGGGAATCCCCGCGGAAACACACGATCCTCTCCGGAGGTGAAGAACCACTCGCCGATATCCACCTTATCCGCGTTTTGAATCTGCTCTACGCTGCAGGTTCCGCTGCCGCAGTCGAGCACACCGTGGATGTGGCCTTTTTGCGATTCCACTCCGACCTTAAAGGTTGGATCGGTAATCAGTAACACTTGCGAAACGAGCGGGTAGGCAGCAATGATCTTGCCCACGATGCCCACAGGCGTAACCACCGCCATTCCTTTCTCTACCCCGCTGGCCGATCCCCGACCGATAAAAACCGCATTCGCCGTGCCGACCGTGCTATTGCCAATGACGCGTGCGGCTACGGTTTTCGATGGCGTTTGCTTCTGAAACAGAACGAGCGCCTGGGCGTTCTCGGCCGTCGAGAGTTGGTTACGGTAATAAATGTTCGCCATCCGCAGCCGGTCATTTTCGGCCTTCAGCTTGCGGTTCTGCTCGCGCACGTCGAGCAGAATGAAGTAGTCGTGCAAAAAGCCGACCGTATTGTGCCGGGTGGCTTCGATCACGCCCGCAAATGGCGTGACTGCGCTCACGGCCCAGACTCGGATTAAGCGCTCGTCTCGGCTGCTTCGGACCTGATAGGCAATAAAAAGCAGTTGCGCGACGACTACGACGAGCAGTACCGTCAGGTTTCGATACCGGCTCAGCAGAGCTTCCATGGAATTCTTTACTTCTACTTTAAAGGTGTGTGAGCAAGGCCGCAAACCCTCTCGTAATTAAAATGTTTCTATTCGATCGCGATCCGCCGCAGAAGCTTGAAATCGGTCAGCATCTTGCCGGTTCCGAGCACGACGGAGGCCAGCGGATCTTCGGCGATCGATACCGGCAACCCGGTTTCCTCGCGTATACGCCTGTCCAGATTCTTGATTAAGGCCCCTCCGCCGGTCAGGACGATGCCGCGGTCGCTGATGTCGGCGCTGATCTCAGGCGGCGTCCGTTCCAGGGCGACCCGAATCGCGTTCAAAATAGTGGCAATGCAGTCCGACAGCGCTTCGCGGATCTCGCTATCCTCCACAGTTACCGTTTTCGGCACGCCCTCGATCAAATTACGGCCCTTGATCTCCATCGTGAGCGGCCGGTCGAGCGGATAAGCGGAGCCGATCTGAATCTTAATCTGTTCGGCGGTGCGCTCTCCGATCAATAAGTTGTATTTGCGCTTCAGATAATTCATGATGGCGTCGTCCATTTCGTTGCCGGCCACGCGCACCGAGCGCGAATAGACGATGCCGGAGAGGGAAATGACTGCGACGTCAGTGGTACCGCCGCCGATATCGACGACCATGTTGCCAGAGGGTTCGGTAATGGGTAAGCCCGCGCCAATCGCCGCCACCATCGCCTGCTCCACCAGATGCACCTCGCTTGCCTTGGCGCGATAGGCGGACTCGCTGACCGCGCGCTTTTCCACCTGCGTGATCTCGCTCGGAACCCCGATCACGATGCGCGGGTGCACCAGCATCTTGCGTCCGTGCGCCTTATGGATGAAGTAGTTCAGCATGCGCTCGGTGACCTTGAAATCGGCGATGACGCCGTCTTTCATGGGCCGTATGGCGATGATATTGCCCGGCGTGCGGCCCACCATTTCCTTGGCCTCCTTGCCGACCGCCTCAATCTCGCCGTTATTCTTGTTAATGGCCACAATCGACGGCTCATTCACCACGATGCCCTTGCCTTTAGCGAAAACCAGGGTGTTCGCTGTTCCCAGATCGATGGCAAGATCCGAGGAGATCAGGCTAAAAACAGAACGGAAGTTCATGAAATACAGATTTTGAGGGGAGTTCCCTCAGCAGGGTAACATAGAAATTTAAGTCCATCGCAGCAAAGAATCTTCTCTTCAAATGGTTGCATTCGGGTTCCCATGACGCGGCGCAAATGGATCGCGGCCAACACCTTTCTTTTCTCTACTCTGGCGGCATGCGGACACCCTAAAGCCACCGGGTATCCAGGCTACGCTCTGATCTCTACATCGGCGGATAACAGCCTGAGTGTAGTGGATCTGCAAAATTTTTCGCTCCTCAAGCCGATTCCTTTGGGCGCGCCGCCCACCGCGGTAGTCTCCGGACGAGCGGTCAGTTACGCCCTGACTCCTGCTTCGGGCAGTATCCACGCGATCGGTTCCAACTTACAAGTCCTGCGTTCGCAGAAGCTTGCAGACGAGCTTTCGGAGATCCGGCTGACCGCCGGCGGGCAGCGGCTGTTTGCCATCGCGGCGCGGAGTAGGGAATTGATTGAGGCCGACCCGGAAACTCTGAGGCCGCTGCGCCGCTATCCGCTCAGCGCCGAGCCGGCCGCTCTCGCGGTTTGCCCAACACTTAACGGCGAGCCCTACGTCGCCGTATGCTTCGCCAGGAACGGAACCGTCGAGCTGTTCAATTGGGCCACCGGCCGCCGCTTCCAAACCCGCCTGCCGCAGCCGTCGGGGGCGGTTCGCTTCCGCGGCGACGGGCGCGTTTTGCTGGCCGCGGGCGCCGGAGTCCCCGTTCTTACTGCGCTCACCGTTCCCGCTCTCGAAGTTATGGTCGATCTGCCTCTCGGAATGCAGCCGCAAAATCTCTGCTTCACCCCAGATGGCGGCCAACTCTTTATCTCCGGCCGGGGCATGGATGCAGTGGCCATCGTTTTCCCTTACAACACGATCGAGGTGGACGAAACGATTCTGGCCGGGCGCGATCCCGGGGTGATGGCCTGCACGCCCAAACCGCGCTCGTATCTTTTTGTCGGCAGTAGTAGCGGATCGGATGTTTGCATCCTGGAGGTAGCCACGCGAACCATGGTAGGCGTAGTGGATGTCGAGGCCATCCCGGCTTACATCGCCATTACCCCCGACAACCAATACGCGCTCATATTGGACGAAGCCGCCGGAAGCATGGCGGTGATTCGCATCCCCAGCATCCGGGGGCCTTGGTTGAACATGGCGCGAAGATCCGAAGCGTCGCTATTTACCATGCTTCCCGTAGGCGCCAAGCCCGTCCACGCGGCAATCGTCCCACGCCGCGCGTAGCCCGCTTCGCCGAATACCGAGCCGCGACCGCGAGCGGTCTTCAATCTACCGCTCCAAAATCACCACCGCGAACGCCAGCTCGCGGGTATGCGTCAGCGAGAGCGAAATGCGGCTGACCCCCAGCCGCCCGGCGATTTCGGCGCCCGTCCCACTGAGCCGCAGCGAAGGCTTCCCTGCGGCATCGTTGATCACTTCGAAGTCTCTCCAGCCAACCCCGCAGCGCCAGCCGGTGCCGATCGCCTTCATGCCGGCTTCTTTAGCTGCAAAACGGGCCGCCAGCCGCTCGGCAACATTTGCCTTGCCAAAGGCGTAGGCGCGCTCGGCATCGGTATAGACGCGTTTCAGAAAGCGGTCCCGAAACTGTTCGACACTCTTACGGATCCGCGCGACTTCGGCCAGGTCGGTGCCAACTCCCACGATCATAAATTCCTACCCTCGCGAGCACACCTACACTTACCTGGAAACGGGCCATTGCCTTGCCGGCGGTCCGCTCCGCAAAACACGCGAATCTTGCCGCCTGCTTACTTCGCCTGGCTTTTGCGGAAGGCCGCCCAGCGCTTCTTCTGTGCCGCCGCAATCCGCCTCCGGGCTTCGGGGCTTAATACCCGCCTCCGGCGCCCGCGGCCACCGCCCTGGCTGGCCGTGGCCGATGCGCCGCTCGTCTGTTTCGCGGGTCTTGCTGCCCGCTGACCCATCAGCGCTCGAACCTGAGCCATTTGGTCGTCTATTTTCTGTTTTTGTGCTTCCAGCCCTTGAAGAGCCGCTTCAAGCAATTCTCTGTTGGGGGCCGCGTACGTTCTTGGCATATACTCACTTAGTAACACATCCCAAAAAAAATTGCAGCAACTCCGGATTATTAGTGCCCAAACAGCCACCACCGTTGGGGAGCGGTTTTGCCGCGTCCCCTCGCTAACGGTCGGGGTTCAGTCGATCTCGCATATCACCGTCACCGGCCCGTCATTTACTAAACGCACCTGCATATCGGCTTGAAAAACGCCCGTAGCCACTCTTAGGCCCCTATCCGCGCAGCATTGGACAAAGTGCTCGTAAACCGGTTCTGCTGCTTGCGCCGGAGCCGCCGCCGCGTACGAGGGGCGGTTCCCCTTGTGAGTATCTGCGTATAGCGTAAATTGCGATACCACCAGCAACTCTCCCCCTATTTCCACTAAACTGCGGTTCATCCTTCCCGATTCATCGGGAAAAATACGCAGCCCGGCGATTTTATGGGCCAGACGCTCGGCGCGATCCGCCGTGTCCCCGGTCTTAATGCCAACCAAGACCACGAGACCGCGGCCGATTTCCCCAGTTAGGCTGCCGTTCGCAATCACGCTTGCTTCCGAGACACGCTGCACCAGAGCGCGCATAGATAGGCGGTTACCGGGCTATTTTGCCGGCCAAACTCTAATCATTACGGTTCCGTGCGAGGGCACTTGGGCGGAAAATTCGTTGGCAAATACGCCTCGGTTGGCATGCGCCCACAAGTCCCGTACGCGCGCCTTGCCGTGGAACCCGACATCGCTCCAATGCGCGGTTACTTTTGCCGAAGACGGCCCGCGATTGAATAAGCCCACCGCGTAAGCTCCCCCGCTCAGCGGCCGCGCCCATACCTCCAGATCGCCGTTTTTCGCCACCCGCGTCGCTTCCTTGCCCAACCGGTCCTGATCCACGGCGATGACTTCCTTGTTCAGCAGAATGGCTTTGGTTTCCTTCGACATATGCCGGATATCGTTGCCCGCCAGCAGCGGCGCCGCTAACAGGGACCAGAGGCTCATATGTGTGCGGTATTCCGTATTGCTCATGCCGCCATTGCCGACTTCGAGCATGTCCGGATCGTTCCAATGCCCGGGACCGGCGTATTTAGCCAGGCCAAGCTGTTCGTCGAAACCGATATGGGACATCCGGGCCCAGGTATCGTTGATATCTCCGGTCGTACGCCATAGATTGCCGCCTACGCTCGCTCCCCATTGTTCGACGTGCAACACGCCGTACTGGCACAAGCTGAAGACAATCGGACGGCCGGAATGGAGCAGCGCGCGGCCCATCCTGGCGTATACGGCCTGCATCGAATGATAGTCGTAGACTTGGCCGGCGCTGCACCAATCGTATTTCAGATAGTCGATGCCCCAGGAAGCATAGCTCTTTGCGTCCTGCTCCGTGTGCCGGAAGCTTCCCTCGTAGCCGGCGCAAGTTTTTGGTCCCGGGGAAGAGTAAATGCCCAGCTTCAGGCCCTTGCTATGGACGTAATCGGCCAGCGCTTTCATGTTGGGGAATCGCTTGTTTGGCCGGATATTCCCCTGTGCGTCCCGGCTATCTTGCCAGGTGTCGTCGATGTTCAGGTAAATATAACCGGCGTCCCGCATGCCGCTGCTGACCATGGCATCGGCGATCTGGCGCACCAACTTGGCGCTGACTTTGCCCTTAAACCTATTCCAGCTATTCCAGCCCATGGGCGGCGTTTTCGCCAAGCCGTTATAGCGCACTGGTTTTGCCGGCGGCAGCGAAATCTTTTTCGGTGCGGGCGGCATCGGCTTGGGCGTTTCCGTGGAAACTTGCCGGTATACGATGCCGCGGCCCGGCTGGCCCTCGCGCACTCTTTGCAGCGTCAGTTTCCCGCCGGAGACGGTTCCTTTGTATTCGGTCGTAGATATTTTGCCGAACCGGTCGTGAACCGTTGCAAACGAAATCGAATTTCCGGCGACCTTTCCGCTGGAGATCGGCGTGTTCTCCTGCTCATAGGACATGTAGCCCGCGAGCGAGCTCCCATTCGCCGTCAAATAGAGCGAAAGTTCGCGCGTTTTGCCATTGCTTCGATGTAATTGGGCCAGCCAATGGCCAGTCAGATCGGCGGCATAAGTCGAGGCCGCAAACATCGCGGCGCAAAGGATAACCAGAACGGATCTCATGATCCGCTATTGTATGCCCACGGTTATTGAAACAGCGTCAGCGGCACCGCATCGCCCATAACCCGATAACCTTTGGGCGAAGGGTGCAGATGATCTCCCGAATCGTAAGCAGGCCGAAGATGGCTGGGATGCGCCGGATCTCGCATGATCTTGGCGAAATCGATCACCGCGTCGAAGTGTCCCGGCGCACGAATCCATTTATTAATCGCCTCCCGGTCCGCCTCGCTCGCCGGCCCGGGATGATAGTAATCGGAGCCCGCATAGGGCATGATCGTGGCGCCGATGGCTTCGATGCCATGCTCGTGCGCGCGCTCGATCATCTGCGAATAAGCACCGATGATCCGGTGCACCATCTTGCGATGTGCGGAAGCGGGCATTTTCCGGTTTCGCGTCAGCATGCCCAGATCGTTCACTCCTTCGAGCACGATGAAGTAGCGAACACCTGGCTGCGCAATCACGTCGCGGTTGAACCGGGCCAGCGCGTTCGGCCCTAGGCCATCGAGCAACACTCGGTTGCCTCCAATACCTTCGTTCAACACTCCAATGTCTCGCGTCGCCGGATTGGCCTGGAGCCTTCGCGCCAGCACATCCGTCCAGCGATTGTTTCCGTTCGTAGTCGAGGCATGTCCGTCGGTGATCGAATCGCCCAGGATCGCGACCGCGAACGCCTTTCGTGGCGCTGCCACGTCCACGCCCGAAATGAAATACCAATGGTCGATCTTCTTTGGCTTCGCGAAATCCCGCGCCGCCACGCGATTGCCGTGAACCACGTAGGACGTCGCCCGCGATCCGGGATGTCCGGTTTCGTGCGCCGGTGGCGAGTGTATGTAAAGCGTAATGGCAAGGTTGGAGAGTGGCTTGGCCGCAAACGCAACCGGATCGGAGATATACTCGGCGCCCGCGGGAATCGTCACATATGGTTTTCCCTCGAACGTGAGCGCTTGATCCGTATTCGGATCGATCCGGTCAGCCGCGGGAGACGGCGCTCTTGCAATATGAACTGAATCGATCCGCAGCGGAGCAGTGCCGAAAGCGTTCGAGAGATGAACCCGCAACTCGCTTCCGCCAATCGACAGATGTACGATCTGGCGTAGCGTGGCGTCCCGCAAATCCGCTGGCGCCAGCGAATTTTGCGGCTCTACCAATTGCTGTGATGCCGCCCACGACCCCACCCAATGCGGCGCAGATGCTTCCGCGGAAGCGCAGACTGCTACTATCAGAACCGCGCGCGTCAGCAAGCGGTGCGTCATCGCAAGCTGTCGATAAACTGATGCAACCGCTCCAGCCCACGCTCCAATTCGTGCATGGAAGTCGCGTAGGAGATCCGGATATGATCCCGCGTCCCGAACGCCTCGCCGGGAACAACCGCCACGTGCTTTTCCTTCAGCAGCGCACCG
>JBOGMI010000450.1:0-2222 GCA_050746645.1 Bryobacteraceae bacterium
CCGTCGTCCAAGTGCAACTCGCGGCCGCGGCCGTAATCGTACAGGCGGTAGGTGATGTCCGAATTTTCCTGAATTTCGCAGACCGTCAGACCGGCGCCGATCGCATGAACGGTTCCCGCGGGCACAAAGACCAGATCGCCGGGACTTACTTTGCGCCAGTCGAGGAACTGTTCGATCTCTCCCGATTGCGCCACTTCGCGCAAGCGCTCGGGCGTGAGCGGCTCGCGAAAACCCACGGCGAGTTCGCCCGGCGGCTGCGCGTCGAGCACATACCAGGCTTCGGTTTTCCCCAAGCTGTTATGCCGGCGTCTTGCGTAATCGTCATCCGGATGCACTTGCACCGAAAGCCGCTCGCTGGTAAACAGAAACTTCACCAGCAAGCCGTGGGGAGTTTTCGGCTCGAACCAAACTTCGCCGATACGCCGGCCTTGCGGCGCGTCCGGGAATAACGGCCGAAGATCCTCGCGGCCCCAGATACGGTCGCGGAAAACGGGTTCCAGTCGAACCGGCACTTATTCGGCCCCGTCCCGCCCTAAGTAAAGCTCGCTTACAAGAGCTTTATGATTTTCCAGCACGCGCGCGCGGCGGATTTTCATCGTCGGAGTTAGTTCTCCATACTCAATGGAGAAATCGCGGTCGATTATCTTGAAACGCCGGATGCGCTCAAAATCGGCTAAATGCCGATTTACGCGCGCAACCGCCTGTTTTACATTCTGTTCGGCGTTTTCGGATTCGCTCACGGTAAGCAGCGCTGTAACGTACGGCTTCTTGTCGCCAATGAGCACGATCTGGTGGATGACCGGCTCTGTCAGGAAGAGGCTCTCGATGCGGGCGGGATAAATCTTCTTGCCGTTGGAAGAGACAATCACTTCTTTCTTGCGTCCGGTAATATACCAATAGCCTTCGCTGTCGGTTTCCGCGATATCGCCGGTCGAAAACCAGCCATCCTCGCCCACCACGGATCGCGTAGCGGCTTCGTCCTTGTAGTAACCCATAAGCAAGCATGGCGTGCGCACCTGCAATTCACCATCTTCGGCTAACCGCATATCGACGCCCGGCAGCGCTGTGCCGATACTGCCCGGCTTCGGCCGGTCGAGCGGGTTAAAGCAGAGTACGCCGGCTTCGGTCAGTCCGTAGCCTTCAATTAATGGCATGCCGATGGCGGCGAAAAACTCCGCGAGATCCTTGCCCAGCGGAGCCGCTCCCGATGCGGCGATGCGGACGCGCCCACCGAGTCGCTCGCGGATCTTGGCAAACATGAGCTTGTCCGCCAGCTTCAGCGCCTGCGACATCCACGCGGGGACCGGTCTCTTGTCCAGGCGGCGATGAAATGCTTCCGAACCCAGCCCCAGCGCCAGGTAAAAAAGCTTGCGCGCGATCGCCGGCCGCTTGTTGAGTTCGTTCTGAATCGTCGCGTACATCCGCTCCCACAGGCGCGGAGGCGCAAGGAAGACAGTCGGCCGAATGCTCCTGAGTTCGCCGGGCAACCGCGAAAGACTTTCCGAAAACCAGACCGGCATGCCCATACGCATGGGAATCAGCTCCAGAACAATTCGTTGGGCGATGTGGGCGGAAGGCAAAAAGACCACGGTCGAGTCTTCCGGCGCCACCGGCAGCGCGACGGGGCTCATATCCATATTGGCCAGCGCCGCCCGGTGGCTGGTCAGGCTCATCTTCGGCTCGCCGGTCGCCCCGGAAGTTAAGTAAAGAATCGCTGGCTCTTCCGGTGAAATCTCCTCCTGTATCCGCGAGAACGCTTGCGGATCGCGCTCCATCGCTTCTCGCCCAAGCCGCAGTAGTTCAGCGAGAGACAGCGCGCCTCCCGCTTCGCCGGTGAGCAGCACCAGGTGCTCCGGCATGCTTCCGCCCGAGTCTTCGACGGCGCGGGAAAGCTCGCCGAGCATCTTCGCATCCTCTAAAAACAAAAACTTCGGCGCCACGTCGCTAAGATTCTTGGCCAAGTCCGCCATTGGATACGCGGTGTAGAGCGCTGCCGCAATGCCGCCAGCGCCCATGATTCCCAGGTCCGTCAGATAGAACTCGGCGCGTGTTTCCGAGAGGATGCAGACGATGTCTCCCTTCGCCAGACCGAGCGCCCTCAACCCGAGCGCAATCTCGCGCGACGCTGCGAGCCATTCGTTCCAGGAATAGGTCCGGTATTCTCCCTTCGCCTTCGCTCCCGCAGGTTGATAGAGCGCAACCGCATCGCCATGCTGCGCCGC
>JBOGMI010000451.1:0-5679 GCA_050746645.1 Bryobacteraceae bacterium
TTGTGACGCGTTCTCTGCTCGACTTCGGCCTTGGTGACGGTTTCCGGTTTGAGTTTCGCCGCTTGCTGCCAAGTGGTGTCCTGACCTGGCGCCGCACCGGCATCCAAATAGCCCGGCTTGATCTGCAAGAACGCCTTTTCGCGCAGTTGGGTCAGGTACTGGCGTACTTTTGGCTGGATCTTCTTGCCGTAGAGATCGTTCTCGATCTCTTCTTTCGCGTCCGTCATCGGTTCCAGTCCGTTCTTGGTGTGATCGTCTACTTTGAGGACTTCGAATCCGGTGGCAATTTTGATCGGCTTGGTGACGGCGCCTTTGGGAAGGTCCCAAACGGCTTTTACGAATACCGACGAGAGTTCGTCTTTTCTGTAGCCGCCGAGAAAACCGCCGGATTTCGCCGTAGTGGCATCGGAGTTGTCCTGCGCCAGATCGGAAAATTTCTCCCCGTGCGAGGCTTCCGCCGCAATCAGATCCGCTTTCTTCTTAGCGGCGGCCACCCCCTGGGCATCCTTGCCCTTGGTGGAAATCAGAATTTCGCTCAGATAGACCTTTTCCTTCTTGATGAACTCCTTCTTATGCGTGTCGTAGTAGTTTTGGATTTCCTGGTCGGTGAAGTTAATATTGCGGGCGACTTCGGAGCCGATCACTGCCTGGGACAGGTAGTGATCTTTTGCCCTGTCGACAAAATCCGCATACGGCATACCGGATTCCTTGCGAATGTAATCGTGAAATTTGTCCGTATCGACGATGCCGGAGTCGAGCTGCAGCTTGGCCATGTACTTGGTGACCTCGGGACCGACCTTGACGCCCAGATCTTTCCCCTTCTGGATCAGCAGCAGTTGGTCGATTTTGTGCTCCAGAATGTTTTTGACCTGCTGGTTGTAGTCCTGCTCAAATTGCGCGCCCGTTTCGTGTTGCGCGCGCAACTGCCCCGCGAGTTGTTGCTTGAGAGTCTGCAACTCGTCCTCCGTGATAATGTCGCCGTTCACTTTGGCGACGATCTGCTCGACAACTTTGAAGTGCGAAGCGGGGGGGACGTTCGGGGCGTCGCTGGCGGCCATGCAAATACTGGCGCAAAGACCTGCGCAGGCCAGTCCGGCAACATACTTCCAATTCATCCCTTACATTATGACAACTACGTTGTCGGCCTGCCCACATTTTTTGCCGGAACCGTTTGACTTTTGACCGAAAACTGAAATCGTTCCGGGACGGGCGCCGGGATCCGGATCGTCCGCGCCAGCCTGGCCGAGTTTGCACGCACGCAAGAGAGGGCTCATGGCGCACACCGTCCCAGCTCCGGCGCCGCGGCCCTACGTCGCGTTTTGCTATTGATGCGAGGCAGCCGAACTAACCTGCCCTTTTCAACCCTGCGCGCATGGCATCTTTCAATACCCGCTGGTACGGCTTGCCGCTACTCTCCGCGATCGACTTCGCCCGCGCCAGATCGGACTCGGGAATGCGCAGCGTGACGGGGCGCGTCTTTTCGACGAGACGCGGCCCGACCAGTTTGCCGTGCCTCAGAACGTGCTCCGTGATTTCGTCGATGTGATCGTCGTACCATTTGGCCTCTTCCTCGTAGGACCGAAACTTCGCCGGAGCTTTGAGCAACGGATTCTTAACGGCCTTTGGCTTTGAGTTTTTCCTCATAGAGCTTCCTCTTTCCGCGTGGAATCATGTGGGCGGTGACAGGCCGAACTTTGTCGTGCCGCGTCGTGTAAACAATCGCCAGCAGGCGCCCCGTATCCGTCTTGCCCACAGCCGCCGTCCTCGTCTCTCCCTTGCGCGCGTTGGCGGTTTCCAGCTTCTCTCCGAAGTAGACCTCCTCGAACTCCTCGGGCGTGACATCGTGCGCGGCAATGTGGGCGCGATTCGCTTCGTCCCAATCGAATTCGGTCTCCCCGTTCACTGTAAACACAGAGTACCGTATTTACATAGCTGCGTAAATACGTCGATGCAAAAATCCCCCGCGCATTTTTGTACAAAGTCTGGATTTCCGGAACGGCTTTCGCCTGCGACACAGGAAAGACGATCAAGTACTTAGTACTCGGCCGCTCCGGAGTATCACGGCGAGGGACTATTTTTTCGCCAAGACCGGCTCTTCGGCGGTCAATTCGGCGATTCGGGCGCGCAAGGTCTCCAAAAGCTGAGCCGGCGCAGTGGCCGCAACCGGAAGCTTCAGCACGCCCGCGGGTGTGAACTGCGCACCCTCGGTGTTGCGCACCAGCGCCATCAGCCGCATCGGATCGATTTTCGATTGCTGATGAAACTTGATATTCACGACGCCCTTCCGGCGGTCGACCGATTCCACGCCGGCGCGCGCAGCCAGGCTCTTGAGCAGCGAGAACCGTACCAGGCTGCTGACCTCTTCGGGCGGCGGCCCATAGCGGTCGCGCAATTCGCCCGTCATGCCTGCGGCCTGCTCCTCGTCTTGGATGCCGGCGATGCGCTTGTAGCAGCGCAGCCGCTGCGCTTCGTCCGCGATGTACGAAGCCGGAATCCGGATGTCCAGGCCCAAATTCAAACTGGCGTGAATCTCCAGTGGAACTTCCTCGCCTCTCAGTTCGTGAACGGTTTCTTCCAGCAGACGGACATAGGTCTCGTAGCCGACCGCCTCGATGTGCCCGTGCTGCTCGCCTCCGAGAAGATTTCCCGCTCCGCGCAGCTCCAGATCGAGCGCGGCGATTTTGAAACCCGCTCCAAGGTCGCTGAATTCTTTCAAAGCGGCCAAACGCTTGCGCGCGATCTCGCTCAATTCGCCTCCCGCCGGAACCAGCAGGTAGGCGTAGGCGCGCCGGTTGGAACGGCCGACACGGCCGCGAAGCTGATACAGCTCGCTCAATCCATAGCGCTGAGCGTTTTCGATCACGATGGTGTTGGCAAGCGGAATGTCGAGGCCGTTTTCGACGATGGTGGTCGAGACAAATACATCGTATTCGTGCCTCATGAAACCAAGCAGCGCGCGTTCGAGCTCGGCCTCGGCCATCTGCCCATGACCGACGCCGATGCGGCACTGCGGAACCATCTCTTGGATAAACGCTGCCCGCATAAAGATGGTGTCCACACGATTGTGAACGAAATAGACCTGCCCCTGGCGTGCCAGCTCCTGCTCGATCGCGCCCTTGATCAGATCCGGGTTGAAATGCGCAATGACGGTGTTGATCGCGAGACGATCCTTGGGCGGCGTTTCGATGACCGACATATCGCGCAGCCCGGCGAGCGACATGTGCAGCGTGCGCGGAATGGGCGTCGCGCTCATGGTGAGCACATCCACGTTGTGCTTCATTTGCTTGAGCCGCTCTTTGTGACGCACGCCAAAGCGCTGTTCTTCATCGACAACCAAGACACCCAAATCGTAAAACTGAACATCCTTCGACAACAGGCGATGCGTGCCGATCAGGATATCGACCTTGCCCGCGGCCACGTCTTCCAATACCGCTTTCACCTCTTTAGCGCTGCGAAACCGGCTGGCTAGTTCAACCCGGACCGGAAAGGAGGCGAAGCGGCGGCGGAAAGTCTCATAGTGCTGGAACGAGAGGACCGTGGTCGGCGCGAGCACCGCCACTTGCTTGCCGTCGCCCAGCGCCTTGAACGCCGCGCGCATGGCGACTTCCGTCTTGCCGAATCCCACGTCGCCGCAAAGCAGGCGGTCCATCGGCTGCTCGCTCTCCATGTCGGATTTGATCTGCACCATCGCATTTAGCTGGTCTTTGGTCGGCGAGTATTCGAAAGCATCCTCAAACTCGCGCTGCCAGTTGCTGTCGCCAGAGAAAGCAAACCCTTTGGCCATACGGCGCTGAGCGTAGAGCCTCAACAGCTCGTCGGCCATATCGCGCATTTTGGCTTTGACGCGCGACTTTGTTTTTTCCCAGGTGACGCCGCCGAGCCGGTCCAGATGCGGCTTGCCTTCTCCCGCGCCGCGGAACTTCTGCACCAGATCGAGCCGCGTCAGCGGCACATAAAGCTTCGAGTCGCCCGCATATTCGAGCAGCATGAAATCGCCCTTTTGGCCGCTTTGGACGATTTCGCGCGTGCCGAGGAACTGCCCGATGCCGTGGGTCGCATGCACCACGAAATCGCCGGGCTTGAGATCCGCGATATCGGCGGCAAAGGCCGCAAGCTGCGATTTCGAGGGCTGGCGCGCAATGAGTTCGGAGGTCTCGAAAAGATCTTCGGAGCCGAGAATAGCGAGCTGCGAATCGGGCAAAACCGCGCCGCGCCGCACCGATCCTTTAATCAGGTAAGCGCTCGAAACCGCGCCGGCGTGATAGGCGCGCTCGACCAGCGACGGCCGGGCCGCCGAGCCGGATTCGAGGCCAAGCTGATAGGGAACCCCGTACTCCTGCAGCACATCGGCGAGCCGTTCGAGTTCGCCGATGGAGGCCGCGAAAAACGCCACACGATTGCCGGCTTCGATCAGGTTGCGCGCTTCGGCGACAGCCACCGGCATATTGCCGGAGAAAGTCAGCGAGGGCCGGCTCGGAATGTGAATCCGGCGCGGCTCCGTTTGCTCTGCTATCGCCTCCATCAGATCCAGTTCCCGCAAATCGATCCGAGTGCGGTTTTCGAATTCGGCGCTGAACTCTTCCCAGCGCGCGAAATTCTTCTCCGGCGGAAGCGGCGCGGGGCGGTCCGCATGCTCCAACCTGTGCCATAGCCGCTCGGCGGCGGATTCAATCGCGGAAGGCTCATCGAGCACCAGGATGGCGCCGGGCTGAAGCGACAGGACATTGTGTTCGCGCGGGCGCACCATCGGCACCAGAAACTCCCAACCGGGAAAGACCTCGCCCGGGTTGGAAAGCTCCAGTTCAGCTTCCTCGGCGGCTTCGGCAAGCTGGCCGAGCAGAGCCGGAGAGCGCGGGTATTCGACCAGCGGCAGCAGAGTACACGAAGAAATCTTCAGCACCGAGCGCTGCGACTCCACCTCGAACTGGCGCAGCGATTCGATCTCGTCGCCGAAAAATTCGGTGCGCACGGGTTTCGCGGCCTCGGCCGGAAAAACATCGAAAATCCCGCCCCGCACCGAATATTCGCCAACCATTTCGACCGGATCGCGTCGGGTGTAGCCGATGCTTTCCAGATGCGCCGCGAGATCCTCAAGTGGAATCTCGTCGCCGGTGTGAATGGTGAGCGCAAGCTGGCGGTAAAAATCGGCGGATTCGGTGCGCAGCAGCGCCGAGGCGAGCGGCAGAAACACGATCGATGGCCGGTGCGCCGCCAGACGCCACAGTCCGACCGCCCTCGCCTCGGCAATCTCACTGTGCGGAGACAGGCGCTGATGCGGGAGCACATCGAATGCCGGGATGAGTTGCGGCGTCCGCCATTCTTGCCTCTCAAAGAGCAGATGGAAGAAAGCTTCGGTGGATTCGAGCAGCGTTTCGGCTTGCTTATTGCCGTCCACGATGACTAACAGTGGTTTATCTACGGCCTGATACAGCAGCACGAGAGAGAGCGCCTTGGCCGTATTCACCAGGCCGGAGATGGAAAACGGGCCGCGCTCCCCGCGCGTGAGTTTTTGCAGTAGCGCCTGAAATTCCGGCTGCCTGGCGGCGGACTGAAAAAGGTCGCGCGTGGCGGGGTGAATCACGGCCGCAGAACCGGCTCGCGTGCCGCGATCTTTTCGGCGATATCGGTGGTCGAATAGCCGGGTTCAAGCGGCAAAGCGAGCACCTGGCCTCCCGCCGC
>JBOGMI010000452.1:0-4829 GCA_050746645.1 Bryobacteraceae bacterium
TATACGCATGCGAACGAATCGGGGGCCCGATTCAGCGACCACACGCGTGGAGCCTGGTATGCCGCGGACCGGCAGGAGGCTGCTATTGCGGAAGTTGTTTACCACAAGAGTAGACGGCTCGGCGAGATGATCGTGCCGGAGGAGCCGTGGCAGCGGCCTGCGCAGGACGTGTCCACTTACGACGATTGGCTGGCGAATTTCCGGGCGGAGTTTCATGCCTTGGACCCGCCGGAAAAGTTTGCGGAGTTCCTGAAGCCGGAGCCGGTTCCGCAATGTTATGCCACTTCGCAAACGCTCGCACGGCGGCTGCTGGAGGAAGGCTCGAACGGGCTGGTGTATCCGTGCGTGCGGTGCCGGGGCGCCGAGTGTATCGCGTGTTTCCGGCCCGCGCTCGTCTATGATCCGCATCCGTTGGAGCGGCTGGAGATCGTGTGGAGGGCTAACGAGGCGGGCTATGATCACGAAGTTACTCATAGCGCAGAGCAGTCATCGGATCGACTTTGGCGGCGCGGCGGGCGGGGATGAGCGCGGCGGCGATCATTGCGCCGAGTAAGACGAAAACCGCGGCCAACCAGATCCAGGCGCTGGTCGGGGCTACGCCGTAGAGGAAGCTCGAGAGCGTGCGGCTAAGGAGAAATGCGCAGAGCGCGCCGGCGGCAACGCCGAAGAGGGCCAAGCGGAGCGCCTGGCGCAAGACGAGGCGCAGGATATCGGAGGAGAGCGCGCCCATCGCAATGCGGATGCCGATTTCGCGCTTTCGCTGCACAACCGATTGGGAAACCACGCCGTAGATGCCGAGGACGGCGAGAAGCAGCGCGAGTGCGGCGGCGCCGGTGAGGACAGTTGTGCGGAGCCGGGGCTGTCTCTCTGTACTCGCAATGGATTCGGCCATAGTTTGAAATTGGCCGGTGGGCACGGGAGGATTGACCCGGCGTAATGCCGCTTTCACCGTATTCCGACTCAATGGTGTTCGCGAGCGGATGTAGACCCAAACGAAAGCAGCAACGGTGTTATAGCGGCCTTTGGCGCTCTGATCTTGTGGAATGTACATTTCCGAAGCCATCTGCCATCCCGGAGTGCTCCAGATCCGCGACTCGGCGTTGCCCGCAACACCAACGATGGTTCGCCAAATCTTTTCGCCGTGCAGGCGAATTCGCTTGCCCAGGGGATTCGCAAGGCCGAACCACTTGCGTGCGGCGGCTTCATTGAGAATGACGACAGGCTGCGAGTTCTTGGTGTCATATTCGGAGAATTTCCGGCCTTTCAGCAGAGGCAGATCGAGCGCGACAAAATAGCCGAGCGTGACCAGCGCCTCGCCTGCGTTCGGCCATGCCTTCAGGGACGAAGGCGTTGGCCGGCCTTCGATGGCAAATCGGGAAGAACCTGGATTGTTAAGCGCCGGGATGTTGGTAAGGCCAGCGGCAGTGACTCCGGGGATGCTGTTCACGTTTTCCAGGACGTTGCGGTAGAAAGCGATTCGCCGGCCTGCGTTGTTTGCGATCGCGGGCGGGACTTCGATGGAGACTGAACCCAACCCTTGCGCCCGGAACCCGAGCGCCTGGTGCTCGGCACGCTCCAGTGTTCCGAGCATGAGCGCGCAGCCGATCAAGAGAGAGAAAGAGATCGCCAGTTGCGCGACAACGAGACCGCTGCGGATGCGAATCGCTTGCATGTTGCCTGAATAGCTGCGGGATTCGCCTTTGAGGAGATCGTTCAGGTTCAGGCGCGAGGCTTCGAGCGCGGGCACGAATCCGAACAAGGCCGCGGCCGCGATCGCCAGAACAGCAGTGAAGAGAATCGCGCGGCCGTCGAGCGTAATCGGAGTCTGCGGCAGAACGCCGAGCGGGTTTAGGGCAACAAAGGCATGGATCGCGGCGAATGCGACGAAAATTCCCAACGCAGTGCCGAGCAACGCCAAGAGCACGTTTTCCGTGATCAACTGCTGGATAAGGCGCCGGCGACCTGACCCGAGCGCCGAGCGTACCGCCATCTCTCTGCGCCGCTCGATGGCACGTCCTGTGAGCAGGCTAGCGAGGTTAGCGCAGACCATGAGCAGGATAAAAAGAACGGCCCCAGCGACGAGAAACAGCGAGGGGCGTATGGTCCGCGTGTTGGCATCCTGGAGCCGGATGACGGCGACCGCGCCCTTCGGTTCATCCTTATATTGTTCGTCGATGTGTTTCTGAATGGCATTCAACTCCGCGCGCGCCTCGGCGGGACTTACGCCGGGACTGAGGCGGGCGATGCCGGCGATGGGACCTTCTCCCTCACTGCGGTATTCGTCTTCTGCGGTTGGGATCAGGGTGTAGACAGCGCGGCCCCCAGGCGAGTTGGAAAGGCGGGGACCTCTGTTTTTGGGAATCACGCCAATAATCTGATAAGGCTTTCCGTTCAGCCGAAGAATTTTGCCCAAGGCATCTGAACTGCCGCCAAAATGTTGCTGCCAAAAGCCGTAGCCGATGACTACGACGGCTGGTCCGCGAAGATCGCTCGGAAGAAACGTGCGGCCGATCACGGGCCGGACGCCGAGAGTTTGGAAGAGGTTCGCGGTCGCGATCATTCCTTGCACTTCTTGGGGGCGATCTCCCGAAACCGTGAAGGAGCGCCAGAACCCTCCGGCGATCTGCTCGAACGAATGGCTATGCTTTTGCCAAGCTCGGAAATCCCGATATAGCGCGAAGAACCGGGGTCCGCCACGATGCTTGCGCGTGAGAGTGACAATGCGATTCGCGTTGGGATAGGGAAGCAAACGGAAGAGCCAGGCATCTAAGATGCTGAACATGGCCGTATTCACGCCAATGGCGATGGCGAGCGAAATAACTGCGATGGCGGTGAAGGCGCGGTTCTTACGAAAGATGCGAGATGCGAAACGCAAGTCTTGCGCGATGCGTTCGAAGCCGGTCCAGCGCCAGGTGGCGCGGACGGATTCCTTGATTTGTGTTGGATTGCCGAGTGCGCGTTTGGCGGCGTAGCGGGCTTGTTCGGGAGAAAGGCCGCGTTCTTGCTGTTCTTCGGCTTCTAAATCGAGATGGGAGCGGATTTCGCGGTCGAGTTCTTCGTCGCGGGATTTACGTTTGAGCCACCAGGGGATTTTGAGCATCTCTTGGAAGACATTCTACCGTGGATTGAATGAGGTTGGGAGCGGAAGAAACGGCAGGGTCGAAAAACCGCGCCGCCTGGAAAGGCGGCGGCAGCCTGAAAGGCTGGCCCCACGCCGCGGCGCACGAGCGAAGCAGCTATGACGTTCAGACCGGCGATGCCCAAATCACCGGCCTGAGCTTCGCTCGTGGTCCCCGCCGCGTTTGACCCGATTGTCAAACGGCCAGGTTGCAACCAGGCTCGCGATTTGAGCGTAACTTGCTGATTTGGAAGGGCGGGATTTTTTTCGCCTGGAACGTGACCGGCATTAAGAGGGATCGAAATTACGAAACGAACGGCCACTCGTATCGCGATGCCACCATGGGATCGACTTTGGAGGCGCGCCGGGCGGGAATCCAGGAGGCAAGCGCCGCAACGAGGATCATCGCGGCGACAGCGCTTCCCATGCTGATCGGGTCGTTCGGTTTGACTCCGTACAGGAGCCTTGCGACGAGTTTCGTCAGGGCGAGCGCGCACGGGATGCCAATGGCGACTCCCGCCGCGGCCATAAACAGGGTCTGGCGCAGAATCAGCCAGAGCACATTGCTGCGCTGCGCACCGAGAGCCATGCGGATGCCAATCTCCTGTGTGCGGCGGGCGACCGAGAAAGCCACAACTCCGTACACGCCGATCGCGGCGAGAATGAGAGCAATCGCGCCGAAGAGGCTGACGAGGCTGGCGAACATCAGATCGCTTGTTCCGCGCGCCGAAACCGTGAACTGGTTCATCGCGAAGGCTACCAGAGCGGAGAACTAAGGCAGGGTGCGGAAGCTCTGGTAAGCCGGATAAGAGAACGACCCGTCGAGGCCGTTCAGGTTGTATCCGCTGTGGCTTTGCATGCCAAGCTCTTGACCATGCCCGGCCCATGTGAGGATGCGGAGCTGTTCCGGATGACTGACGGGGAGGAATTTCAGCAGCACGGCGTCGAGCAGGCTGAAGACAGCGGTATTCGCGCCGATGCCGAGAGCGAGCGAGAGGATGGCGATTAACATAAATCCTGGAGTTCGCCTCAACGTGCGGGCCGCATAGCGCAGGTCCTGCAGGAACTGTTGGAGAAACATCCAGCACCAGCCGGCGGGTACTCGTTTTGCGATAGGCATCCTTTGGAAGCCATTCTACTTTGTATTGGGGAAGGTGGAAACAACTTGAGCTCAAATCACGAGCCTGGCTGCAATCTGCCGGATTTGTGTTGCCGAGGGCGCGTTGAGCGGCGTAGTGGGCGTCTTCGGGAGAGAGGCCGCGGACTTGTTGTTCTTGGGCTTCCAGGTCGGCGGAAAAACATGAGAAGTCCTTAAGCGCCCATCGCTTGGGGGGGGCGGGCTTGAGCCCGCTCGGAGCTTCAGCCCCGTCCTGCGGGGGCTAAAGCCCCGCGCGGGGTGAACCCCGCCCTCCATTCGCGAAGGCCTGAATGATAAATGGTCAAATCACGCGTCGTGTTACTCGTGCCTCAGAACCGGCAGCCGGCGTGAACTCAGGCGCAACGGGAACAGTTTCGTTGAGTGCTCCGGCGGGTGGCGTGGGTGGCATTGACCACGGCGTCTGTCGGCCCGTTGCCGTAACCTTATAGTTCTATATGAAAAAAACAGAAATTCGGCACCCCGACAAAACAGTCTCTACAGGCGCTTATTCGGCCGGCGTCATTATGGACGGCTGGCTATTCATTAGCGGACAAGGGCCGCTCGATCTGAAGA
>JBOGMI010000453.1:0-11858 GCA_050746645.1 Bryobacteraceae bacterium
AGAACGCGGCGAAGCTCGCGAGACAGTGTCGGCATTATTGAACCTGTACCGGCCCTTCCCGCAATGCATTCAGGAGCGTTTCACTCATGCGCTCTGCCCACCCCTGTACGTCTTCAGGTGTGCGTAGCGTGGCTCGCTCGATCGGAACAAAGCGGACTTTCGGTTCGAGCAACTGCGCTGCTTTTCGCAATGCATTCTCGACACGCGTCCCCACCGCATCCGCTTCCGCCCTGCGCGCGGAGAGATTACGGTTGTCGAGTGCAGCAAGCAAGCGGCTGTCGTCGCTCAGATCCGGTTTCGAAGGCGCGGTTAGTCCGACTTGGCTAAGAATCGAAGCGCGGCCTTGGGGCGAAATCTTCTGCCAGTTTGCATTCGCTTCGAGTTTGGTCAGCCCTGCTGAATAAGCCGATTCGTGCGCTTGCTGCGCTTCATTCACAGCCTTGCGGAGCAGATCGGCGAGACTTGCGCGAATCGGAGTCGCCGGGTCGGAAGCTTCGAGAAGCATTCGATTGGCGCGGATTCCTTCCACTTGCTCCAGCACCGTGCTTGCGGAAGCCAAGGGCTGCGCGTGGACCGCCATTCGCTCGATCAAGCGCCAGCCCGGAAGCCGTTCCGCAATCGTCTGCCTAGCGCGCTTCCAACCCTCGATGCGTGAGGTCAGCGAAGGCGCTTGGGCTGCAAGCGAAGCAAGCTGGGCATTTCCAACCTCCCGCTCCATGTCTTCGATATCTGAAAAGACAGGAAGCGCAGGCAGCGGAGCATCGCCCCCGGCTTCCTTGGCCAGTGCGAGGACTTGCCTCAGAAACTCGGGAGCCTTGAGACCAATATCGTTTGTATTCGCATTGATGCCAACCGAACGGTAAAGCATACGGATGGCCATTCGGTCGCCGTGCGAAAGGGTTGTGCGCTCAACGCGAAATTCTGCCTTCTGTATTTTGTTTTGGTCCAGTTGACCTAACACCATGGGCGTTCCGTTCAGCTTGGCGTTTATGAACTGGCCATGATGCAATGCCATGATTGCTGTGTTCACCGCGTCCGGCGGCCAGCCAAACGGACTCGATTCCAGTTCTTTCCGGATCTGCGTGCCGGTTTTGCCGGTCCCGATTGCTGCGATGACCTCCTTGGATACCGGATGCTGCTCGACGTTGCCGTCGTATTTGACCGGTTCGAAAGGTTTATCCGCTCCGTCGCGCGCGCGCTTTAAAGCCGCTTCCCAGGCGGAACTCGTGTAATCGGCCTCATTGAAGCGGGGAAAAAGGCGGGCCAGCGCGTCATTCGCTCCTGTTCTTAAGCACTCGTCAACCGACATCCCGTGAACTTCGTTTCCGCCACCCTTGAATACTCTGGCTCCGCTGACGATCTCGTTCACCAATGCGTCGCGTTCGCGTTGCGCGATGGTGAGCCGGGTCTGCATGCTCTGGCGTGCCTGATCCGCCGCTTCGCCGCTCACGCCTTGACGCGACAGCAGCGTTTGTTCCGCCGCTTGCACGGTCGAAATAGCCGTGAGAAGTTCTGGCCGTGCCTTATTGGGAATGAAGACAAAGAGCACGGGGCTTAATTGTCCGGCTTTTCTGGCAGCGTCTTCGACTTCCTTCGCAGATCCCGAGAAACCATCCTTTATCCAGACTGGAATCGATTCGCCGTCTGGCTGCGGCACTTCCTGCCCACGAACGATGAAAAGACTGCGGGGTTGTTTGGCGGCACCCTGTAGCAGCTTGACGCCTCGTATCAGGCGGTCCATTTCCGCGTTAAGCAGCCGTTCCCGCTGCTCGTCGAAGTTCGTCACGTCGTTGCGAAGCCGGGTCTCTCGCGCTTTGAAATCGGCATCCCAGGCCCGGCCTTCTTCGGTCTGGATGCGAAATTCGACGTTCGGTTCGGACCCGACGCGCATCAGCCGCCCTTCCGCCGCTAATTTGTCCAGCGCCGCGGCGATTTCGTTGCGCAGCTTGCCGTTGTCGGCATTCAGATCTTCGACCAGAAGATCCGCGATCTGTTCTTTAGTGGCGCGAATGCCCTTATCGGCACTCGCTTCCCGATTGAGTTGACCGATCAGGAAAACCAGCCCAGCGATTCGCTGCCGCAGTCTCGCTTCGGGTGTGTTGTCCTTGCCCAGTTCAACTATGCGTTCGTTAATTTCGCGGGGCAGCTTGCCGGTCGAGACCATCTCGGGAGCAAGGGCTTCGAATAAATCGGCTGTTTGGATCAGCGTCCCCAGCGGCTGGTCGGCGATTCGAACCAGCGAATCATAGATGATCCGGAGTTGGGATCGAAGCTGGCTCTGCGTTCCGGCTGCATCAACCTGCCGGAAGCATTCCTCCCAGAATCGCCGGCGCACCGGAAGCAGCGGATAGTCGTCCGCGATAATCGCTTTATCGGCGCTCCGCTCCCGGATCTTCGTGCTTTCAAGCTGACGGGATACCTCGGGGGCGTCCAGCAATTTCGTAAGCTCGTCGCGTACAGTGGGCTGCTTCTGCAGCAGAACCTTTCTGGTGACCGCTTCGACATCGGTATCCGAGAGCTGGACGCGAATCGTGAAGCGGGCCATTAGTTTATTCAGGAGCGTCACTCCGGTAAGCGCCGATTGGCCCGCGCCGACGAGAATCACCTGGCTATCGAGCTGTTTTGAGACTGCCTCGGCAACCTCGGTAATCAACGTGGATCGGGATGCGGAATCGCCAATGTATTGCTGAATTTCGTCTAGAATCACAATCGTGCAAGGAAGTTGTCCATTCTTGCCTTCGCGCTTCAGGACACGCCGCGCCATCTCCAGAAATTCCGGAGTCGTCACATCTTCCGTGCGCGCGGGAAATTGCGCCCGCAAGGTCTTCCGCGCCTCCGCCTCATTCGGGGCGAAATTCTTATCGCAGGCAAGTAGGGCTTTGGAAATGATGGGGCTGACGTATAGGTTGTTGAGTTCGCCCACCCATGTTTTTCCGGCTGCCGCCACCGCTGCCTGCACGCGGTCCAGGTAGCCCTGCTCCGATAGCCACTGTTGGAACTGCGCCAATTGGTATTGCTCGGGCAATTTGCACGCACGGAGGAGAATCCCGAGAACCGTCAGTCGGACGTTTTCTATGATGCCCGAGGGCATCGAGCCCGGTGCGGCGAGAAGACCTCCCGAGCGCTTACCCGCGATGTCGAGCTCTCGTAACAGATCGCGGATATC
Organism: Bryobacteraceae bacterium; assembly: GCA_050746645.1. GTDB lineage: Bacteria > Acidobacteriota > Terriglobia > Bryobacterales > Bryobacteraceae > Bog-105. The sequence goes on from JBOGMI010000453.1 coordinate 3,167, forward strand.
GTCCGGGAGCGCGGGGACCAGGCTGCGCGCCGTCGCGCCGTCTGGAAACTCGGTATTCCGCCACAGATGCGCGAGCATTTGAAGCAGGTGCGACTTTCCGCTTCCGAAAAAGCCGCTCACCCAGGCAGCCGGCTGCCTGGGCTGACTCTGATTCTTCAGAAACGAATCGAGTATGCGGTACATGCCGTCCGCGTACTGCCCTTCGCAGACAAATGTGGACAGTTCGCCCCGCAGCGCCCGAAGTGCATTCGAGTCCGACAGGTCGCCAGCGACGCGCGCCTGGCCATTGTTTACCAGCGGAAGCTGCGAGGGGTCGCGAAGAAGACAATTCTTTATCAGCATCAGTGGGAGTCTGTTTGGTGTTGAGTTATCGGAACAGCAAGGTAGTTCCAGCCGTCGCGCGCATCGAGCAGGCGGTAATTGTGTTGGTCGTAGGTGCCGGGAAAGAACACGACAAGGCGGCCCTGAATCGCGGGCTCAACGAGCTTGAGAACTTGCGAGACGTGCGTGAAACCGTAGAGAGAGGCTGCACCGAATACCGCGACAACCGAGTTTGGAGAACTTCCAGCGCCTTTCAATACTGAAGAAATGCGGTCAGCGACAAAGCTGGGAAACTCGGATTGGAGTTTCATCTGAAGATCTTCCGGTGATTCGAAGTACGCCTCGCGATATTCTTCGGCCGTCATCCATTCGGCAAAGGCGCCGGAGACATCGACTTCATGCCACTCGTGTCCGGCCTTGCGGGTTGCGTTTTCGAATTCAGCTCTTCGCGCCAGCAGCATTCGTTCGAGTTCCTTGTCGTAAACGATAACGATGACTCGTTGTGCGCCGGCCACAGTCTGCTGCCAGGGCAGCGCGATGTGGCGTCCAAATGTTTCTGCAAGCTGCTCAATGCGTCCCATCAATGCCTCCTTCTGTTCTCGGGGTCCAGTTGGCTCAGGTCGAGATCCAACACACTGCCGCCCATACGGAGATCAATCAAGCCCATGCGCTTTGCTTCGATCGCGAAATGTTGAGCGGCGGAAGCGCCACAATCTAGCGCCTGAATCCAACCGGTTGAGAGCAACTCATCGCCATGGAAACCGGCGGCGTGGCCCAGGTAAAGCGCAAACGCTACCGCGGCAGGCGTCGCTGCGACGAGGTGGCGTATTTTGAAAGTCCGGCCCTTCAGATGTCCGGATTGGGTCCACGAACTGGCAGCGTTTCGAACGACCTTATTCAGCGTCGCTTCGCTCAATCGCTCCTCGGTATCGGCCCGAAGAGCATCGCGCATGGCGTTACGCTGAAATTCCGAGGCTGCCGGTAAGCTCAGAATCGAGGCGGCAGTCGCACGGAGCAAAGGGTCTCGGGCCAGCGCAGCGAGCAAGGCGAGTAGCGGGCGGCCCTGTTCCTCGATCACCCACAAACGGCGAAGAATTCGAAAAATGGGGACCGTTGAATCCAACGCATAAAGAGTTCCGAGCCGGACATTCGTCTCGCGCCGCGCGGCCGCCGTCGGCTTCGCGAGACAATTTTGTTCGATGATTGCGTCGGCATAACCCCGCCGTGTGGCATTCGGCGGCGCGGAATCGAACAAATCGGAGAGCTCGGATAGCATGAGAGTCCGGCTCGTATGGGTGCCCACCAGCCCCGAGCGGAAGCCAGTCGCGAAGGCGATATCGTCAGGGTTGGAGAAAAACCCTATCCGCCGGACAAATCCCGGCATCGTAGCCACAGCTCCTGTCACAAGCACCAGCAGCTATTGTCAGCTAGAAGGCTCAGGAAAGTCAATTTTACGACGGCAAGTTTGCCGTCCTGAGCTTGGTGCCAACTCCTGTTCGTCGGAGATATGCAGCGCCTTCCCTAAACCGCCCAGCCAAGCTGTGCCTTTGTTGGTGAATATCTCAGCAGGATCCCGCGTTTCCGCGCTGACTTCCTGACTTCAGACGGCGCCCTCACATCGCGATTAGCTTCGAAAAGCCGAATTGTCGAAGGTAAATGTTCGTAGCCGGCACGGCGCTTGCAATGCCTGAAGATTGAGCGCCGCGTGCAAGTCGGTTCTGCTTCAATTCGTGGCAGGGGTGTTCGGAGCATACGATCGAGGCCTTCGGCTGAAATAGTCCTTGGCAACTATTGTTGGTCGGTTCGAAATTGGACGTGGAAAGCAAATCAGATGGGTCGGGAGCTATGACAAAGTCGCTAGCGAGTCTGACCGCCGCGCCATCGAGAATCGATCGTCGATTGACAATCGAGACGATGACCGCGCCGAATCGAGCCGACCGTCATCGACATCGAGCTTGACCGAGACTCGCCTTTTCGATTAACCTTCGATTATGATTGTCGATGAAGGCGGTTCCAATAGATGTATCGAGTGACACTCGAAGGCGACATTCTGTGCGAATCGGTGGATGAGGCGCTGAAACTCAGCGAAAAAATCCGATCTAGGGCGGAACTCCGCCCAGGACAAATCAAGGCGCCGCAAGACAGAGGGAAGCACGGAGGCAAAAGACCAGGGGCAGAAAACAGCAGTCGCTCGAGATACCGAATTGCAGGTTCATCCAAGAGATGGCTTGAATATATGCTCCGCAATGGCAACAAACCCGCTCTTGAATCTGACTTATTGCAGCTGTTCGAACTAAAAGAGCGGCGTCAATTGGGCGGTGTTAAAACGGGTCTCCGCAATTCGCTTAATAGAGCGGAGCTCGAGTTCGATGACGTGATTGAGCAAGTGATCCAAGGCGATGATATGACGTATTGTTTCCGCCCCGGCGCGGCCGAGAGAGTCAGAATCATCTTGAAGGATTAAACCAGAAGAAACTTTTAAACCACACCGCGAAAACAATCTGCGCGCTTTGAGCTTCCGTCGGACGAGACGGATGCAACACCCGTTAGGTGCATACCAACGCTATGGCGCGCGTCGAAAACTGAAAAACCCCGAGTCGGCGTGCTGGCCGACTCGGGGTTGAAAGGATCAACTCCGTGTACCGTTCAAAAGTAGGGAGCCGAGCCCGTCGTCCACATTGTCACATAAGCCCGACTTCCTTGGCGTTCAAACCTTTACAAAGTTGCCACTGTGCCAGGTCTCGCAAGTGTGCGCCGCTATGCGCCAGACATGACAGAGTATTCAGAGGAGTCCGATGAAGGTTCAACCAGTTCAGATCGAACCTCACTACAGCGTGAAATTTTTCGCAGAGTTGTGGAGCCTCAGCGAATCAACCGTGCTGAAAATGTTCCAAGATGAACCCGGTGTTTTCCGAATCGCCAAACCGTCGAAAAACGGACGGCGAACTCGGTGTGAGCTACGGATTCCCCTCTCGATCGCCATGCGTGTTTACGGAGAGCGCACCCGGGTGAATATCCTGTAACGTATGGAGCTAACTCTTCAGCGCAGACACTCGCCTAAATGCCCTGACCGAGGCAAGGGCCCTAATTTCTTGAAATGCCGCGGCAAGTGCAAACTTCGGGCCGTGGGCTACGACGATTCAGGCCAAAGAATCAGGCAATCGCTAAATACTCGAGACCTTGCGCGCGCGGCGCGAATTCTAGCGAGACTGGGGACAGAGGAAATGCCGACCCGTCCACGCAAGCTCATGGTCGAGGCGATTAACGCGTTCCAGGAACAAAAGGCCGATAAGGCACCTGAGACGAAGCGCAAATATAGGCGTGTCTTACAGGTCCTTGCAACGTACTGCGAGCAGCGCCAGTTACGATTCGTGCCAGACGTCACCGTGGAGGCGCTCGACGCCTACGTTATCGAGAGACGGAAGTTGAATGCCACCTGGCTCAAAGAGATCGAAATTCTGCGGCAATTCTTTGGGTTCTGCGTAAAGCGGAAATGGATAGATGAGAATCCAGCGCTCGACATCGAACGTCCGCGTTTACCAGAGCGAGATGACATTGTTCCTTACACCCCGGACGAGGTTGTGCGGATAATCGCAGCGACCAATACAATTGGGCGCAGCAGTTACGAGAGGCTGCGCGCCCGAGCCATGGTTCTACTATTGCGATTCGCGGGTCTCCGCATCAGCGACGTGGTCACACTATCGCGCGATCACACTCAGGGCGACTACTTGCAAAAGCGCGCGATCAAAAATGGCGCAAAGCTTCAAGTGCTGCTAGAACCCTTCGTTCGGAACGCGCTGGAGGCGCTTCCTCACCCCAAAGCTGCCCCGCGTGACTCCAGGCTTTATTTTGCGAGCGGTAACGCGAGCGTCCGAACCCTCGTAAAGGGCGCCGAAAGAACGCTCGCGGCAGTTTTCAAGCGATCGGGCGTCGAAGGTGCGTTCGCGCATCGCTTCCGCCACACGCTCGCAAGCGAACTCTTAGGGAAAGGCGAGAGTATCGAGGTGGTCGCCGCGATTCTCGGAGATACTCCAGCCGTCATCCGCAAACACTACGCGAAGTGGACTCCTGAGTTTCAATCCCGACAGGATGGAGCGACGCGAAGGATCCATGGCACAAATCTGGCACAGACAGAAGCAGTAGCAATAAAATGCTGAAACTATTAGGCTTAATGTGGTGGCCAGGGACGGAATCGAACCGCCGACGCCAGCCTTTTCAGGGCTGCGCTCTACCGACTGAGCTACCTGGCCGTAGGGACGAACGCTTCAGTTTACCAGATCCGGAGTATCTGACTTTCATGCGGGTGGCGCTGCTTTCGTGACGAATATTTACCTCTCGCTGGGCTCGAATCTCGGGCGCCGGGAAGAACATTTGGAGCGTGCGCTCGATGCCTTGGCGCGCGAAGGCATTCGCATTCTGGCGCGCTCGCCGGTCTATGAAACCGAGCCGCGGGATGTGCCGGACCAGCCCTGGTTCCTGAACCTGGCTGTTGCTTGCGAAACCGGTTATGCTCCGCTGCAACTGCTCGATATATTGCAGAGCATCGAGAGCGAAGTCGGGCGGGTCCGCGACGCGAGACCCAAGGGTCCGCGCACCCTCGATATCGACCTCTTGCTGTTCGGCGATGTTGTGATCGATACGCCGCGGTTGACCGTTCCTCATCCGCGCATGCTGGAGCGCAGATTCGTTCTCGAACCGCTTGCTGAAATCGCGCCCGATTTGCGCCATCCGATTGCGAAAAAGCTGTTAAGCGAATACCTCGGCGGCGCCGCGGAGCAGCGCGTGACCCTCATTCCGCAATCGAACTGGCGTCTTCCGTAGTGGCTTCGGCAACAATGGGGACGGTTTCGATGGCGGTCAGCCGGTCCAGTTTCCGCAGACTCGGAAACATCCAGCTCCACAGAGCAACAATGGCGATCGTTCCAATACCACCCAGGACCACCGCCGGGACCGTTCCAAACCATTGTGCCGTGATCCCCGATTCGAATTGCCCGAACTCATTCGACGCCCCGATGAAGATCATGTTGACCGCGCTCACGCGGCCGCGCATTTCGTCAGGCGTCGCAAGTTGAACCATGGTGTGGCGCACGATCACGCTTACGGTATCCGCCGCGCCCAGCAGCACAAGCATCGCAAGAGAAAGCGCGAGATTGCGGGAGACTCCGAAGACGATGGTGAAGGCGCCGAACGCCGCTACGCACCAGAGCATGATCGCTCCCGCGCGCCGCCGCATCGGCCAGTGCGCCACCGCGATTCCCATGACTACGGCGCCCACGCCCGGCGCGCTGCGCAGAATGCCGAGTCCCATGGCGCCGGTGTGCAAAATGTCTTTCGCGTAAACCGGCAGCAGCGCTACCGCTCCGCCCAGCAGCACCGCGAACAGATCCAGCGAGATCGCTCCCAAAACCAGCTTGTTGCGCCAGATATAGCGCAGGCCGTTGAGCACCATGCCAAGCTGCGCCGCCTCGCGCGGGCGTTCGGCGATCTGCATCTTGATGCGCGCCATGAAGAGCAACGCCAAACCGTAAGCCACCGCCGCGGAGAGATAAACGAAAACCGGACTTCCGGTAAGACCGTACAAGAGGCCGCCGATCACCGGGCCTGCAATCGTGGCGGTCTGAAAAAGCGACGAGCTCCAGGCGATCGCGTTGGGGAAATCTTCGCTGCGTACCAATAGGGGGACAAACGCCTGGCTCGCCGGTCCGTTGAAGGCACGCACAGTTCCGTTCAGTAACAATGCCGCATAAATCGGATAGACGGAACTAAGGCCGTGGAGCGTGAAAATAAGCAGCAGGAGAGAGCAGCAGGAAAAGCCGGCATAGCAAGTTTGCAGAATGCGGCGGCGGGGCCAGCGGTCCGCCGCATGGCCCGCGACGAGAAACAGGCAGATGCCGGGCAGGAACTGCGCCAGTCCGACCAGGCCCAAGTCCAGAGGCTGATGTGTGATCGCATAGACCTGCCAGGCCACCGCGACCGATTGCATCTCAGAGGAGATGGTTGTGAGAAGCCGGGCAGCCATGTAGTGGCGGAAGTTCGGATAGCGGAAAGCCGCGCGCGACGATGGCCCGAGTAAGTCAAATGCCATGCAGAGTTAGCGGGCAATTAGCCGGGCAAACACCGGAAAATGGTCGGAGGCATTATGGAGGTCTTTCCGCACCTGGCCAGCGCGCAGCTCGATGGGCCCTTTGGCGAAAATCCAGTCCAGAGCCATCGCGATCTTATGGGTTCGTTCGACGCGCTGGCCCAAGGCGCTGTGGTAACCCCGGCTCTCCATGTTCTTAAGGAAGTCCGACGGAAAATACTTCGAGTTGAAGTCGCCGCCCACGATGATGGCCGCTCCCGCCGGATAGCGTTCGGAATCGGCCTGTACTTCGTTCATCTCTTCTTTTTGAATCTTTCCCAGGCTGCGGCTTTCGAGGTGAACGTTGTAGACTACCAGTAACTTTCCAGCAAACCGAAGCTCGGTCACCAGCGCGATCCGGCCTCCCAGGCGTCGCTGAAAAAACGGGACCTTCGAAGGAAACCAAGGCCGCGGCTTCCACCACCAGGTTTGATGGCGGAAGCGCAGGATTCTGATTCTCTCAATCGGCAGCCTGGTGAGAGTAGCCGATCCAATGTACGCCGGATGGCCATGGATCTCCTGGCCCAATTCTTCAAATGTAACTCCGTAAGCGGCATTTAGATGCAGCGCCTTTGCCAGCTCGGCGGCGATATCCGCGCCGTGGGTCCGCGCGGTTCCCCAATCAACTTCCTGGAACAGGCAGAGATCGGCTGGATTGTTCTTCATATCTTCGATAACGTGCTGGACGCGCGTGCCTCGGTCGATATTCCAAGTAACAATACGGATCGAGCGTAAGGCTCTCTCCGGCGTCGTGGCTCGGATCTCGCGCGGCGTCGTGAATACCGGCCCGAGCGTATTTTTTGCCGCGGCCTGCGCACCGCCGGAGAAAAACAGCAAGCTCACGAAGATACAGGAAAAGTGTCTCACTTGCCCGTATAAGTCACCCGCCAAATCGATTTCGATGCATCGTCGGCGATCATCAGCGATCCGTCGGGAGCCACCGCAACTCCCACGGGCCGGCCCCAAACCTCGCCCTTTCGAGTTACGAATCCGGTAACGAAATCCTGGTACTCGCCGGGCGCGTGACCGCCATTCAGAGGAACACGAATGACTTCGTATCCGGCGCGCCTCTTCTTATTCCATGAACCGTGCTCGGCCGCGAAGATATCGCCTTTATATTCCCTGGGAAACTGGCCTCCCTCGTAAAATACCATTTCGAGCGAGGCATTATGCGGCTGCAACAGCACGTCCGGACTGACGACTTTCTTTTGTAATTCCGGGTGCTTGTCCTTGTAGTTCGGGTCCCAATGGTTGCCCATATAGAACCACGGCCAGCCATAAAATCCGTCCTCAGTTACATGAGTAATATAATCCGGCACTAAGTCGTTGCCCAACTCGTCGCGCTCATTGACGGAACACCACAGTTCTCCGGTCGTTGGATCGACCGCGAGGCCAACCGGATTGCGAATGCCATAGGCATAAACCTTTTCGAACTTGCCGTCGGGCGTGTATTCCAAAATATCGGCGCGATGGAATTCTTCGGGATGGGTGTCGGGATCGTTGTCGTTGGAAGCCGAGCCCACCGAAACAAACAAGTGCTTTCCGTCGGCGGAAAACGCCAGATCGCGCGTCCAATGTCCCGCGCCGGAGGGCAGCTTTGGAACGATGGTTTCCGCCGATCCGGTTGCCTTCAGGTCTCCATTCTTGTAAGCGAAACGCACCACGGAATTGGTGTTCGCGATGTAGACCCATTGCGGATTTTTGCCCGGCGGATAAAACGCAATGCCGAAATTCTCGTGCAATCCGGTGGCGAATACGGACCGCTGCTTCGGCTTCCCGTCGGTCTTAATTCCACGGAAAATTTCCACCAGGCCGGCATAGCTTTCGGCAACGAACAGATCTCCGTTCGGCGCGGTCCGTATCTCGCGCGGCGCCTGCAATAAAGTTGCGTACAACTGCACTTGGAAGCCCGCCGGAACCCGGGGCGATGCCTTTGCCGGGCGTGGGACGATCGTTGGCGGATTGGCGACGGACGCCGCCGGGTCGGGCGGCGGAAGATCCTTTAAGGTGATTTTGCGCGCGCGGCCGGGCCTCTCCTGCCGATAGTTTGTGAATGCAGCTCTGCCTGTGACGATATATCTGATTGCGGTATCTCCGCCAAATGCGGGGCAGGCGAGCAGCAACGCAGCGAGTGTTCCCGGGAAAACCACCTTGATGCTCATCGCTGGCCTGCCTCTTTATTGTTGATCGCGCGCAGATCGTCCAGCGAAAGCCGTCCGGTATAAATCGACATGCCGATCGCGCAATCGA
>JBOGMI010000454.1:0-9150 GCA_050746645.1 Bryobacteraceae bacterium
AAACGAACCGTCATCCGGTCAGAATCAACAATCACTACTGAACGAAGGCTGGTCCGCGGGCGACACCGCGGCAGCCGGAATGCACGTCCGCAAGCGCAACGGTTCGCTCGAACCGGTGGACGTCAACAAAATTGTGCGCGCCGTGGGCCGCTCTGCCTCCGGGTTGTTTCACGTGGACGTGATGCGGGTCGCCGTCAAAACGATCGGCGGCCTCTATGACGGAGCCACTACTCAGGAGCTGGATCAACTTTCTATTCAGACCGCCGCCACGCTGATTGTGGAAGAACCGGAATACTCGCAGCTTGCCGCCCGGTTGCTCGATACGTACATTGCGAAAGAAGTTACGAATCAGGACATTCATTCCTTTTCGCAATCGATCGCGGCGGGGCATCGTCTGGGCCTGATCGCCTCCGAAACCGCCGATTTTGTCGCGGCGCATGCGCGTAAGTTGAATCTAGCTGTGCTCTCGTCTGCGAACGAGCGCTTTGAATACTTCGGCTTGCGGACCATCTACGACCGCTATCTGCTGCGCCATCCGGAAGCGCGGACGGTGATTGAAACGCCGGTTTATTTTTTTATGCGCGTGGCCTGCGGGCTTGCCCGTACGCCTATCGAAGCGCTCGAGCTGTTCGCTCTGATGGCGGCGCACGAATATATGCCGAGCACGCCCACGCTTTTTAATTCCGGAACGCTGCGCCCGCAGATGTCCTCCTGTTATCTGCTCGATTCGCCCCAAGACAGCCTGGAGGCGATCTACGATAAGTATGCGGACGTGGCGAAGCTTTCGAAATTCGCCGGAGGCATCGGGCTTGCTTATCATCGGGTGCGTTCCCGCGGCTCTTTGATTCGCGGAACGAACGGCCGCAGCAACGGCATTGTGCCGTGGATGAAAACATTGGATTCTTCGGTGGCTGCGGTAAACCAGGGAGGCAAGCGCAAAGGAGCGTGCTGCGTCTATCTGGAAACGTGGCACTCCGATATTGAGGAGTTTTTGGAGCTTCGCGACAGCACCGGAGACGAAGCCAGACGAACTCATAACCTCAACATCGCAAATTGGATACCGGATCTCTTCATGGAGCGCGTGAAGAATGGCGAGCTTTGGAGCCTGTTCGATCCGAAAGTATGCGCCGGTTTGAGCGATCTCTTTGGTGAAGAATTCCGAGACGCCTATTTACAGCTTGAACGCGGCAACAAATTTGTTCGTCAGGCTAAAGCGCGGGATCTCTACGCGCGGATGATGAAGTCGCTGGCCGAGACCGGCAACGGCTGGATGACATTTAAAGATGCCTGCAATCGGAAATCGAATCAAACGCTGCTTCCCGGCCGTGTCGTGCACTCATCGAATCTCTGCACGGAGATTGTCGAGGTGAGTTCCGAGGACGAAACGGCTGTCTGCAACCTCGGCTCCATCAATCTTGCCCGCCATGTTCGCGAAGGTGCATTCGATTTCGAAAAGCTAGAAGTTACCATCCACCGGGCGATTCGCTCCCTTGATCGCGTCATCGACATTAACTTCTATCCCACGCCGCAGGCGGTCGCTTCGAATCGGAAATGGCGTCCGGTCGGCTTAGGGCTCATGGGCCTGCAGGATATCTTCTTCGAACTCGGCCTTCCGTTCGATTCCGAGGAGGCCAAAGCGCTCTCGCTGCGGATTCAGGAAGAGATCTATCTCCATGCGCTCGACGAATCCTGCGAACTGGCGCGGCTCTACGGCAAGCATCCGAACTTCGAAGAAACCCGCGCGGCACAAGGCTTGGCGCAGTTCGACCTGTGGGGTGTCTGTCCGGAAAATACCGAACGTTGGGATTCGTTGAAAGCGCGCATCCGCGAGCACGGATTGCGCAATTCCCTGGTAGTAGCGATCGCTCCCACCGCGACGATCGCCTCCATTGTCGGCGCATACGAGTGCATCGAGCCGCAAATCTCCAACCTCTTCAAGCGGGAAACGCTTTCGGGAGAGTTTTTGCAGATCAATCGATACCTCGTGGAAAAGCTGAAGTCGCTCGGCTTGTGGACGGAGGAGATGCGCAACCGCATCAAGCAGGCCGAGGGTTCCATTCAGCAGATTCCGCAAATTCCGGCGGAGACCCGGGAATTGTTCCGAACCGTGTGGGAGATTCCGATGCGCTCGCTGATCGATATGGCGGCCGCCCGCGCCCCGTTCATCGATCAGAGCCAATCGCTCAACTTATTCGCCGAGAGCCCATCCATTGGAAAACTTTCGTCGATGTATATGTATGCGTGGGAAAAAGGGCTGAAGACGACTTATTATCTGCGTTCTCGGCCTGCTACTTCCATTGCCAAAACGACGGTCTCGACAGCGCAGCAGGTCAGGTGCTCGCTGGAAAATCCCGGTTCTTGTGAAGCCTGCCAGTAAGAAGGAGATACAGATATGATTCTCGATCCCGGAATGGATCTAACACTTCGCCCGATGAAATATCCGGCTTTTTACGACATGTACCGAGCCGGAATCAAGAACACATGGACCGTCGAAGAGGTCGATTTCTCGACGGATCTCAGCGACCTGCAAAGCCGCGTCAGTCCCGCGGAGCGCCATCTCATCCAGCGCTTAGTTGCATTCTTCGCCACTGGCGATTCCATTGTGGGCAACAACCTGGTGCTCAATCTCTACAAGCACATCAACTCGCCCGAAGCGCGCATGTATTTATCGCGGCAGTTGTTCGAAGAAGCCCAGCATGTGCAGTTTTATTTGACGCTGCTCGACAATTATCTTCCCGACATGAAAGAACGCGAAGCGGCATTCGCCGCCGTGGACAACATTCCGTCCATCAGGCGCAAAGCGGAGTTCTGCTTCCAATGGATGGATTCAGTCCAAAGCCTGGATCAACTGCGCACACAGGACGAAATGCGGCAGTTTCTTTTGAATCTGATCTGTTTCGCCGCGTGCATCGAGGGCCTTTTCTTCTTCGCCGCCTTCGCCTATGTCTACTTCCTGCGCTCAAAAGGCTTGTTGCACGGCCTCGCAACCGGGACAAACTGGGTTTTTCGGGATGAGAGCGCGCACATTTCATTCGCCTTTGAGGTGATACGGACGGTGCGCCGCGAGCTGCCGGGCGTGTTCGATGAAACAATGGAACGGGATGTAATCGCGATGCTGCGCGACGCTGTCGAATGCGAGGCGGCATTCGGTGAGGACGTGCTGGGGAAGGGCGTTGCCGGGATGTCGACCGGCGATCTCCGCAAATATTTGGAATACGTCGCAGACCGCCGCCTGGAGTCCCTCGGCATCACGCCGGTATTCGGCGCCAGAAATCCTTTCGACTTCATGGAGTTGCAGGACGTTCAGGAGCTGGCAAACTTTTTTGAACGGCGCGTGTCTGCTTATCAGGTGGGGGTTACCGGCGAAGTTGTATTTGGCGAGGAGTTTTGATGGCAGTTACCGCAACGAATCTCGGGTTCCCGCGCATGGGCGCCCATAGAGAGCTCAAGAAAGCACTGGAGGGTTATTGGGCAGCAAAGCTTGGCGAAGCGGAGCTGCTCGATATAGCCAGGACGCTCCGCTGCAGGCATTGGGAATGGCAGCAGCAAGCTGGAATGGAGCATATTCCGAGCAACGATTTCTCTCTGTACGACCATGTGCTCGACGCGGCCGCGATGGTGGGCGCCGTGCCGGAGCGCTATGGATGGCGTGGGGGAGAGATCGGCCCTAAAACATACTTCGCCATGGCCCGAGGCTCTTCCGAACCGGGAGGAGCCGTCGCCATGGAGATGACAAAGTGGTTCGATACGAATTATCACTACATCGTGCCGGAATTCGAACCTGGGCAGGTGTTCCGGCTCGCATCGACGAAACCCATCGACGAATTTCTGGAAGCGAAAGCGCTGGGGATTCACACGCGCCCGGTTTTGCTAGGCCCGATTTCGTTCCTGCTGCTCGGCAAGAGCAAAGACCCGTCCTTCGATCCCGTCTCGCTCGTCGAAGCGCTTCTGCCTGTTTATGTTGAGGTTTTGAACCGGCTCGGCGCGGCGGGGGCGGATTGGGTCCAGATGGACGAACCCTGCCTCGTTCTCGATTTGCCCCCGGCGGCGATCGAGAGTTTCTCCAGAGCGTACGGCCGTTTCGCCGAAGTGGCCCCAAGAATCAAGGTCCTGCTGGCGACATACTTCGAAAGCCTGCACGAAAGTCTCTCGACAGTGTTGCGGCTCCCGGTTGCCGGTCTCCACGTGGATCTCGTTCGTGGACCCGGCCAATTGGATAGCGTACTTGCCCAGCCGCCTGCTTCCCTCACGCTCTCACTCGGAGTCGTCGATGGACGCAATATCTGGAAAGCCGATTTAGCCCGCGCCATCGCGAAAATCGAGCAGGCGGTACGAGCTTTAGGACCGGACCGCATTTTCGTGGCGCCGTCGTGCTCGCTGCAGCACGCGCCGGTGGATCTGGAACTCGAAACGGAGCTGGGGGAAGTGAAGGACTGGCTTGCCTTCGCGCGCCAGAAACTCGATGAAGTAGCGACCATTTGCGCTGCCGTCAACCGAGGGAAGAATGCCGTGCAGGCAAGCCTGGCCGCGAATGCGGCATCTGTCGAGCGGCGGCGCATATCTCCAGCGATTCACGACGATGCCGTAAAGAAGCGCCTGGCAGGCGTAAAGCCTGAGGATACCCGCCGCACTCATGCCTACCCGGTACGCCGGGTCAAGCAGCGGGAAACGCTCCCTCTGCCGTCCTTTCCCACCACCACCATCGGGTCGTTTCCGCAGACGAGCGAAGTGCGCGCCGCGCGGGCCGAGTTCAAGTCCGGAAAGCTGAGCCGGACCGATTACGACCGCTTCCTGCGGGAAGAAATAGACGGTGCCGTCCGCTTTCAGGAAGAGATCGGGCTTGACGTTCTCGTCCACGGCGAATTCGAGCGCAACGACATGGTCGAGTATTTCGGCGAGCAGCTCTCGGGGTTTACGGCGACCGCCAACGGCTGGGTCCAAAGTTACGGCTCCCGCTGCGTCAAGCCGCCTGTCATTTACGGCGACGTGAGGCGGCTGCGGCCAATGACGGTTGAGTGGTCGCGCTTCGCCCAATCGCTCACGGCGAAACCGATGAAGGGCATGCTCACCGGGCCGGTGACCATACTCCAATGGTCGTTCGTCCGCGACGACCAGCCGCGCGCGGAAACCTGCCGGCAGATCGCTCTCGCCATCCGGGATGAAGTAAGCGACCTCGAAGCCGCCGGCATACGCGTGATTCAAATCGACGAGCCGGCCATTCGCGAAGGGCTGCCTTTGCGGAAACGCGACTGGGCGGCTTATCTCGCTTGGGCGGTGGAAGCGTTTCGTCTGGCATCCGGCGCCGCCAAAGACGAGACACAGATCCACACGCACATGTGTTACGCGGAGTTCAACGACATCATCGAGGCCATCGGTGCAATGGATGCGGACGTGATCTCGATCGAGACCTCACGCTCGCAGATGGAGCTTCTCGATGCCTTCGCGCGTTATCGTTATCCGAACGAAATCGGCCCAGGCGTTTACGACATCCACTCCCCGCGAGTCCCGACGGTGGACGAGATGCTTGCTCTCTTGCACAAAGCGCTCGCCGTGCTTAGGCCCGATCAACTGTGGGTCAATCCTGATTGCGGGCTCAAGACCAGAAATTGGAAGGAAGTACGTCCAGCCCTCGCCGCCATGACCTCGGCCGCCGCTCAATTGCGTGCGGCACAGAACCGCGACCGGCAGGGAGCGGCAGGGCAGCTATGAACTCCGGCCCTTAAATTGCCGATGATTCCGATATGATAAAAGCGTTGCTTCTTACCGGATTCATCGTCTATCCCCTGTACGGCGAGCGTGTGCGCTGATCTATGCAGAACGCTATCTATAATGCTTACTTCGGATTAGCTCAGAATCCGTTCAACATCAGCCCAGACCCCGAGTTCCTCTACCGCAGCCCGCAGCACGAGGAAGCGCTGGCCAACTTGATCTACGGCGTCCGGGGCCGGAAGGGATTTATCGTCCTGACCGGGGAGGTCGGCACGGGAAAAACTACCATGCTCGAGTGCCTACGCGATTATCTCGATTCGCAGCGCATCGAGTTTGCCTTCATTTTCAATTCCCGCCTCACCCCGGATCAGTTCTTCGATATGATGGCCTACGACTTCGACCTGCAGTGTGACCGGAAGTCGAAGACCGAAGTCTTGTTCGCGCTGCACCAGTTGCTGGTGAACCAATCCGAGCGCGGGCGCACCTGCGTGCTCATCGTGGATGAGGCGCATAACCTCGAATGGGAAGTACTCGAAGAGATCCGGCTGCTCGGCAATCTTGAGAACCGCCAGGGCAAGCTGTTGCAGGTGATACTCGCCGGCCAGCCCGAGCTCGACCGCAAACTCGACGCACCCAACTTGCGCCAGTTGAAGCAGCGCATTGTACTGCGCTGTTCGCTGAATCCGCTCTCAGTAGAAGAGACCGCGGCCTACATCGAAACCCGCTTAGCGCGCGCCGGCATGCCGAACCAGGCGATCTTCTCGCCGGATCTGGTCCAGGAAATTCATTTCCGCTCGCGCGGCATTCCGCGACTGGTCAATCTGGTCTGCGATAACCTCCTGGTTACGGCTTTCGCCATGGAGCAGCGCACGGCCAATTTCGAAATGCTGGAGGAAGTGTGCCAGGATCTGCGCCTGGAATATCCCGGTCGCGACCGCCGTGGACGCGGCCGCTATGCCACCGAAGGAGAGCCGTTCCCCGAGGCTCCGCTGTTGCGGGAATAATTGGGTAACCGGCGCAAATCGCGCGTAACGTCGCTTCTTCCCCCAGGCCGCCACGGTGAATCCCTACGCCCAGCCAGCTTGGCTAGTACTGTTACGTGCCGAAAGCCTTTGAAACAGCTACTTCGTCGTGCCATACTGAACAAACGAGAAAGCGAACGGCGATGGTGCACCTTGGCGAGGCGATCGCCCGGTATCACGAGCTCTTCGAAGTCGCTGGATACCGTGATTTGGCCTGGGCGGAGGCCCTTCAGGAACGGATGCGCGACGAGCGGCTGACCGAATCCGGCCGTTTGCTGGCGCCGGTGTTGCGGCCGCAATTTATCTCGCGCAAACAACTCGACCGGCTGACGGACGCGGCGGAACGGATCTCGTCCATTGCCGGGCAAGTGTCCGAATTCGCCTTGGCTTCGCCCGCGCTGCTGAATCGGCTGAAACTCCTTCCAGCGGAAAAAATGCTCGCGGCAGATGCTCCCGGCGGCTCCGGGTTTCCCGTCATGTCGCGGCTGGAAGCGTTGGCCGAAAACGGGGCTGTCTCGGTATTGGGGCTGGATGGCTGCAATCCGGCCGCGCTGGCCTGCTCGGAGCGCATCGCGGACCTGTTTCTCGACCTGCCGATCGTCAAGGAATTTAAGCGCGGCAAATATCGGCTCTCGAAGCCCGGCGGTTCCACCTGCCTTCAAGCGGCCGTTCTGGAGGCCTGGAAGCAGTTCGGCGGGCGCGGCCAGCCTCACATCGCAATCATACAGTCTGAAGGCGATAGCGCCGGGTCCGATGCTGCCCGCCAACTGCTACTCTCGACTGGGAATTCCACGCGGTTGGTCTCGCCCGACCAACTGACCTACGAAGGCCGCACGCTCCGCGCCGCAGACTTTGCTATCGACGTGGCCTTGCGCTGCGTCAGCACGCGCGACCTTCTGATCCGTTTCGGGCTGTCGCATCCGCTCTTTGCCGCCAGCCGTGATGGCGCGGTGTGTCTGGTCAATAGCTTCCGTTCCGAAATCGTGCGCCGCCGTGCGATGTTTGAGTTGGTTACCGATGAAGCGGTCGCCGCGCGGCTCGCCACTGCCGATCGCAAGCTGATTCGCGCCGTTGTCCCCTGGACCCGCGTGGTATTCCGGCGCAAGACAGCCTATGAGGACCGGCAGGTCGATTTGCTCGAGTTCATCGCAGCCAATCGGGAAAAATTGGTTCTGCGCCCGAACGAAGACATGGGCGGCGAAGCGGTTTTCACCGGAGCTGCCATGACCCAGCCAGCCTGGGAACGAGTGATTCGAACTGCGCTCCAGAGCCCCTACGTGGTTCAAGAGACTGCCCGCCGCACGCGAGAGCCTTTTCCGGTCTACCAATATGGCGAATTTCAGATGAGAGAAGTGGAGGTCTCTGTCCACCCCGGCTTATTGAACGGCAGGGTGCAGGGGGCATCCGCTGCCCTTCAGATGCCTTCGCCGACCGGCTCCAGTCTCATCGGCGCGGCGCCGGTGCTGCTGCTGGAAAATTTGGACGCAGAGTCGAAAACCTCAAGCAGGCGGTCTTGATGATTTCGGAGCACGATTTTTAGCCAGGCCCATCGCCGAAATAGCGCCCGTCCTCGTTGAACGCCGCATTTACATGATCCGCGGCCAGAAAGTGCTGCTCGATTCCGATCTGGCCGAGCTCTACGGTGTTCCGACGAAAGCCCTAAATCAAGCCGTAAAGCGCAACAGGCAGCGCTTTCCCGAAGATTTTATGTTCCGTCTCACCCTGGAGGAGGGCCATTATTTGGAAACTTTAAGGTCACAAACTGTGACCTTAAAGCGCGGCCAGCACCGCAAGTATGCGCCCTATGCTTTTACCGAGCAGGGCGTTGCGATGCTATCCTCTGTCCTGAGCAGCGAGCGGGCCATTCTGGTGAATATCGCTATTGTGCGCACGTTCGTACGACTGCGGCAGATTCTCGCCGAGCACGAAGAACTGGCGCGCCAACTCGACGAGCTGCGTTGGAAGCAGGAAGAACAGGGACAGCAAATTCAAAGCGTCTTTGAGACTATTCAGCACCTGATCGAAGCCCCCGCCGAAGAGTCCAAGCGCCGCATTGGGTTTCCAACCAGCCGTGCCCGCCAAGAGGCATAAGCCTGGTTCCTCACCGCTTTGTATTGGGCTTTTGAACACTTAATCCACAATATATTGTGGCCGACGGAAACTTCCGGTATTGACGCAGGCATCTAATGGGTGTACACAATTAATGTGGGACAGCTTAGCATCAGTTTAGCTACGAAGATCAAAGAATCGCGCCGCTCGCTCAAGAGACAGGAGCGCACCGGGGTGTCATTTCCCCGCTTTTTTACGGCCAGGTTGGAGCCGGGGACGACGCCTTACGACCAGGTGAACTGGGAGTTGCGCACGGCCACGATCGGCAACGAGAAAGGCGCCGTCATTTTTGAGCAGCGCGATGTGGAGG
>JBOGMI010000455.1:0-1431 GCA_050746645.1 Bryobacteraceae bacterium
CCGATCTGGCAGACCAGATCGATGGTTCCGATGTCGATGCCGAGTTCGAGCGACGCGGTGGCGACGATCGCGCGCAGTTCGCCCTTTTTCAGCCGCGCTTCGGCTTCGAGGCGCAGCTTGCGCGACAAGCTGCCATGGTGCGGCAGCACGACATCCGGACCGAGGCGTTCGGAAAGCGCATGCGCGACGCGCTCGGAGAGGTGTCTGGTGTTAACGAAGACGAGGGTGGTACGGTTCGCCAGAATCAATTCCGCGATGCGGTCGTAGAGATCGTTCCACATTTCGGTGCTCGCGATCGCGCTCAGCTCGTCGCGCGGCACCTCGACGGCCAGTGCCATGCCGCGCCGGTGGCCGATATCCACAATCTTGGTTTCCGGTGCGAGAAACTGTGCAATCTCTTCGACCGGCTTCACGGTCGCGGAGAGGCCGATCCGCTGCGGTGCTTTCCCGGTGAGCGCATCCAGGCGTGCAAGCGAGAGCGCCAAATGCGAGCCGCGCTTATCGTCCGCAACCGCGTGAATCTCGTCGACGATGATCGTCGAAGTGGTTCGCAGCATCTGCCGTGACTTCTCAGCCGTGAGCAGGATAAAGAGCGATTCCGGCGTGGTGACCAAAATGTGCGGCGGCTTCTTCAGCATTTGCGTGCGCTCAAACACGGGCGTATCTCCGGTGCGGAGCGCCGTTCGTATGGGCGTAAGTATGATGCCTCCGCGTTCGGCCAGAGCTTCAGTTTCAGCGAGCGGCGCTTCCAGATTGCGATGGATGTCGTTGCTGAGCGCCTTCAGAGGCGAGACATAAACGACCTGCGTTTCGTCGCGAAGCGTTTGCGCACGCGCGGCGCGCACCAGCCGATCAATGCAGATCAGAAACGCCGCTAGCGTCTTGCCCGAGCCGGTGGGGGCACAAATCAGCGTGTTATTTCCGGCCACGATTTCGCGCCAGCCGAGAGACTGCGGTTCGGTCGGCGCGCCGAAGCGCTCGGCAAACCATTTTTCAACCAGCGGATCGAAGGCGGAGGGCGGCATAGCTTTTCTTATAGGATGCCGCAAATCCATGTCAAGCCGCTTCGCTCTTGCTAGATTGAAGGAGCCAATTCCCAATGAAGAAAATCCAGGCCCAGGAACGGCTGATCGTAGCGCTCGATTTGGAAGACGTCGATGCAGCCGAAAAGATGGTGAAAGAGCTTGACGGAGCCGTCACCTTCTTCAAGATCGGCTTGGTTCTTCAGTTAGCACGCGGCGTCGACGGGTTGATCCGCGAACTAATCGGCAGCGGCAAACAGGTTTTTCTGGACTACAAATACTACGATGTCGAGGAGACTCTGCGAAAAGCCGTATCGCGTGCCTCAAATATCGGCGTGTCGTTCCTGACGATTCACGGTTCCAGCGGATTGATGAAAGCAGCGGTCCGAGGGAAAGGCAGCTCCAGCCT
>JBOGMI010000456.1:0-5469 GCA_050746645.1 Bryobacteraceae bacterium
TCGCTCAGCGATCGTGTGCTCGTCGTCTACAACGCACATGCCCACGGCTCTCGCAAAGTCGCGAAATATTACATGGCGAAGCGGGACATCCCCGCCGGGAACATCTGTAAGATTGGAGTCTCCTCGCCCGAAAGCATCGATGCCAAAGAATTCGAATCGCGTGTGAAGCGGCCCATTCGAAAATGTCTCGACAAGATCGGACGGGATAAAATTCTTTACATTGTTTTTTCCTATGGCAGCCCCTTCGATCTCCAACTCGGCGGCCACAAATACGCGCTGGACCAGTTCGTCGCCGACATCTGGGACGAATATCTGCCGTTCCGCCCGGCGCGGCAGACCGACGTTCAGCCGTACTTCGGATACGCGCAGAGCGAAGGTAATATCTATCAGAAATTTATTCCTTTCTCCGCTTTTCGCGCAAAGGCGGGCGCGAAGGCCATTTACTCGGTGTGGCGGCTCGATGCCGCTACACCTGCTCTGGCCAAAGGGTTGGTGGACAAGGCGCTCTATGCCGAAGCGCATGGTCTGAAGGGCCGCGCCTGTTTCGACCTGAATGCGCCTGCCGGCGCTCAGCCCGACTACAGCTACGGCGCCGCGAATTGGGATCTGGACCGGGCCGCACAATTCGCGCGCCGGGCCGGATTTTCCGTACTCGAGGACACGCACCAGGCGGAATTTGGCACGGCGCCCGCTCCGCTGCGCTGCGACCATGCCGCGGTCTATGCCGGCTGGTACAGTTTGAACCATTACAACGACGCGTTCACCTGGGTTCCGGGAGCCATCGGCATCCACCTGGACAGCGCTTCGGCCCAAAATCCACGCAGCGGCTTGAACTGGGCGGCGAATGCGCTGAAGAAAGGCATCACGATTACCAGCGGCGCGGTTACCGAGCCGTATCTCGACAATCTGCCTCATCCCGACCAAGCCTTCCTGTATTTGTTTGAAGGCGCCAACGTTGGCGATGCCTTATTGCGCAGCGAGCGGCTGCTGAAATGGCGGATCATCAACATAGGCGATCCGCTCTATCGCCCGTTTCCGCACGGCAAGCATCCCAGCGGGGCGAAAACTCCAGAGGTCGCTCTGGGGCTGCTGCCGCAAACGGCGGTATCCGGCGCGAGCACAACCGCCGTGGTGGGCATCCAGCAGCCGGCGCCCGCGGGAGGCTTGAAGTTTTCGGTGAAAACCAACCGGCCGGCATGGGCGGATATGCCCGCCAGCGTCTCCATTCCGGCTGGGGCAAACCATGTTCAGTTTTCCATCAGGACGCGCGCGGTCAAAAATGACGGGACGGCCATTCTCATCTATGTCTCACACGATCAACTGAAGGGCTCGAACACCTTGGTGCTGTTTCCGGTGCTGGGGCCGCTCCTGCTGCGTCCGGCCAAGGTACGCGGCGGTTCTTCCTGCTCGGGATTGGTGGTGCTGCGGCGCAAAGCCAGGCAAGATGGCGCGGCGGTAACGCTTACCAGCAGCGACACCGATATTGTCAAAGTGCCGGCGGAAATCAAAGTGCCCGCAGGCGCTAATACAGCTACGTTCCCGATCGCGACCCAGCATGTCATCGCACAGCACGCCGCAGTTATTACAGCGTCCTTCGCCGGCGTAACCCGCAAAGCGACGCTGACCGTGACGCCGTGACTGGAACGCCTATAGTTGAAGTGAGGGAGAGATGACTGTTCCCAACCATCCGCGGATCACCATAAACTCGGAGCGAATGTTTGGCAAGCCCTGCATCCGCGATCTCCGCTTCACCGTCTCCGACGTGCTGGATTATTTGGCTTCAGGAATGACACCGGATGAGATCCTGGCGGACTTTCCCTATCTCGAGCGGGATGATATCCCGGCAGCGCTCCGGTTCGCGGCGGATCGCGAGCGCCGGATTACGGTTCTCGAGTGAGTATTCGTTTTTTGTATGACGAGAACCTTTCCCCCCGGCTGGTCCATGCGCTTGAGGACTTGTATCCGGAATCGCTCCACGTTTCGCGGTCGGGGCTGAATTCGAAAGATGACATGCTTATCTGGGAATTTGCCAGGACTCATCAATTCGTTATCGTCACCAAGGACCGCGATTTTCGGGAATTCAGTCTCAGCTTGGGAGCGCCACCGAAACTGATTTGGATCTGCCTGGGCAACTGTTCAACCGAGCGCATAGAACGCGTGCTGCGCCGGCAAGCGGTACGGATCGCAGATTTTATGGCAAGAGCCGAGTCGTCAACCTTGGTTATCGCGCGATAGCTGCAAGGGTCCAAGCCCCTCGCCTGACCTCCGGCATACTGGTGGAAGCGAATGAAGATCGCCGTTTGTGTCAAGCAGGTGCCTGCCCGGGATTCGGCGCTGCATGTCGATGCCGCCGGCAAGTGGCTGGAGGAATCGGATCTCGCCTATGAGATGAACGAGCCGGACGCCTACGCGCTGGAGGAAGCGCTGCAGCTCAAAGAAGCGCAGCCCGGCGAGGTCATTGCCGTCTGCGCCGGTCCGGCGCGCGTGGCGCAGACCATCCGCGAAGCGCTAGCCAAGGGCGCCGATCGCGCCATTCATATCGAGACCGGCGAAGCGGCGCCATCCGATCCGCTGGTCACGGCGCAACTGCTCGCGAAAGCACTGGAGGCCGAAAAACCGGACCTGATCCTGACCGGTTTGCAATCCGACGACATGGGCTACGGCCAGACCGGCGTCGTGCTGGCGGAGTTGCTCGGCTATGCGCACGCGACCATCGTGATGGAAGTCGCGCCGCGACCCGGAGGCGTGCGCGTAAAGCGCGAGTTGGAAAACGGCTGGTTCCAGCATGTCGAGCTGCCGCTGCCGGCAGTTCTCACCATTCAATCCGGAATCAAAAAACTGCGCTATGCGACGCTCATGGGCATCAAGAAAGCCAAGACAAAAGAAGTGAAAACGCTGGCGGCCGCGCAACTGGACGGTTCCGCGAATCCGGCCATCGTTACGGATCGCATTTACCAGCCTCCGCGCGTCAAGCAAAGCCAAATTTTTTCCGGCGACCCGCGCGAAGCCGCGCGTCAGTTGGTCGAAAAACTCAAATTCGAGGCGCGCGTTCTATGAGCGTGCTGGTGGTCCTGGAACCACGAGGCGGCAACTGGAATGGCGTTTCCTTCGAGGCTTTGGCGGCGGCCCAGAAGCTGGCTCAAGCGGCCGGCGGCCCCGTGTACGCGGCGATCCCTGGCGCAAATCTGGAGGAACTCGCCCGGCAAGCCGCGGCTTACGAACTAGAGAAGGTATTTGCGCTCGAGCACCAACTGCTCGGGGCTTACACCGCCGAGGCTTATGCGATGGCTTTCGAACAATTGATCAAGGCCGTACAGCCGCAAGCCGTGGTCTTTCCGCATACGTATCAGGTACGCGATTATGCTCCCAAGCTCGCCGCGCGCTTTTCGACAGCGCTCGTCAGCGATGTAGTCGATCTGAAGACAGACAGCGCCGCGCCGGTTTTCGTGCGCCAGATCTTTCAAGGCAAACTGAATGCCGACGTGCATGCTTCCCGTGGCATCCCGTTTTTCTCCGTGCAGGCAGGCGCATTTCGCGCTTCGCAGCCGCGACCGCAAGGGAGCGGAATGGCTGCCATTGAACAATTCGCCGTAGAAATCGATGCAGCACAGATTTGCAGCAGGCCCGAAGAGCCATTCCGCGAGACTCAGCGCGCAGTCGACTTAAGCAATGCCGAACGGATTGTCGCGGCCGGGCGCGGCATCCAGAAAAAGGAAAATCTGCGCATCGTCGAAGCGCTGGCGCAGGCGTTCGGCGCCGAATTGGCCGCCTCGCGGCCCATTTGCGATAATGGCTGGCTGCCTATGGAACGTCAGGTCGGCAGCTCCGGCCAGACCGTAGCGCCCAAGCTGTACGTCGCCGTCGGGATCTCGGGAGCCATCCAGCACCTGGTGGGCATGAAAGGCTCGAAAACGATCGTCGCCATCAACAAGGATGAAACCGCGCCAATCTTCGAAACCGCTGATTACGGCATCGCTGGAGACCTCTTCGAGGTGGCGCCTGCGCTGATCGAAGAACTGCAAAAGATAAAGGCCTAACCATCGATGAGGATGAGTAAGACCAGACGCCTGGCTCTCCGGCGCACGGTGTGCGGCGCGGCCTGTATTGCCTTCGCCATGGCGGCGGCGTGTCATCGGCGGGTGGGGAAAGACGTGGCCGCGACCGTGAATGGCCATCCCATTACCTACACGGAAATAGACAGCGCCATCGCGGAGCAGTTTCCCAAGTCTCCTCTCAAACCGGCCTCGGACGAAGCCGTCCAGTTGCGCTTGAATGTTCTGCGCGCGCTCATCGACAACGAAATTCTTCTGCGGCAGGCCGCCAAAGAGGGATTGCTCGCGGGCGACGGCGACGTGGAAGCCAAATTCAACCGAATGAAATCGCCCTACACCAAGGAAGAGTTTCAAAAATGGCTGAAGCAGCGCAAGCTTACCCCATCCTCGTTTAAAGCGCAAATCCGCAGGCAATTGAGCATACAGAAACTGTTCAACAAGGAAATCGGCGCGCGCATCTCCATCTCCGACGCCGACGTCAAGGCCTTTTACGAGAAGAACAAGGCCAGCTTCAATGTTCCGGAGGACCGCATCCATCTCGCGCAAATTCTGGTGACCGCCACTCCGGACGCCAGCGTGAACAATCTCAAAAACAGCAAGGCGCAAAATGACGAGCAGGCCCGGCGCAAAATCAAGATGATCGATTTCCGTCTCAAGCAGGGCGCCGACTTCGCAACCCTGGCGCAGAATTATTCCGAGGACCCTTCCGCGCCCAATGGAGGCGATCTGGGCTTTGTCGCCGAATCGGCGCTCAACCATGCCAGCCCGGAACTGCGCAAAATGATCCTGGACATGACGCCGGGCCAGATCTCGCCCATCATTCACACCCCGCAGGGCTATCGCATCATCAAAGTGATCGCCAAACAGCCGGCCGGACAAAGAAAGCTGAGCGATCCGCGCGTGTGGGAGGAGGTCCGGCAAGGCTTGTTCCAGGCCAAAGAGCAGCTTCTGCGCTCGGCTTACTACGAAGTGGCGCGCAGCAAGGCGGAAGTGGTCAATTATTATGCCGCCGCCGTGCTTGCGGGACGTGCGAAGGACAAATAACAGCATCCGAATGGTATGACTATTTTTACCGTCGGACATTCCACGCGCCCGGCGGACGAGTTTCTACGCATTTTGCGTGCCTATGAGATCGAGCTGCTGGCCGATATCCGCACCGTGCCGCGTTCGCGAAAGAATCCGCAATTTGACCAGAACGCGTTCGAGCGGCTGCTGGAGAAAGAACGGATCGCCTACCGGCATCTCGCCGGCCTCGGTGGCCTGCGGCATACACGCAAAGACTCGCCCAATACAGGCTGGAAGAATGCTTCGTTTCGCGGTTATGCCGACTATATGCAGACGCCGGAGTTCGCCCGAGCGCTCGAAGAACTGATCGGGCTGGCCGCGGAACAGACCACGGCCATCATGTGCGCGGAAG
>JBOGMI010000457.1:0-2324 GCA_050746645.1 Bryobacteraceae bacterium
TCCGCCGCCGCGGAGCTCGCCAAAGCAGATTTCAGCACTGCCTGCTGCGCGCTAACGTTGGCGGCCGGCTGCACGCTCGCCAAACGCGCCAGCACCTGACCTTTCTTTACGCGATCGCCTTCCTTGACCAGGATCGCCGTAATCTGGGCCGGTCCTTCCGTGTTGGCGCCGAGGTTGATGTAATTCCTCGGCTTGATCTCGCCGGTCGCGGTGACCAGGGAGGTGAGATTCATCTCTGCCACCTGACCCGTCTGCACCGTCACCAAGCCCCGCTTGCTCATGCGGACGCTGGCGAAAATCACCACCGCGATCACCAGCAACAAACCGCATAGGATCAGCGTCTTTCTTCTTTTCTTCAAAATGTCGTAGATCCGCCTCTGAAAGTTGGCAGACGAAAATCCTTCGAGGAAAGTTCCCTTGAGTGCTGTATTTCAACTCTAGCATCGAATAACCAGCCTGCCGAAGCCCTCCTTCACAGTCGGGGTTCCGTCCGAACCGCGACCGTCAAAGAGAGCCAAAACAGAACCGCGACAGGGAGGGATTGGCCTGCCCCACCTAAATGTAAATTCTCTTTACTCGCGCGTGAATGCCGCACAAAACACTATAGGAAATGGTTCCGGCGAGCCGGGCGATTTTCTGTGCGTCCATGCGCACGCTGCCTTCCGCCCCCAGCAGCGTCACCGCGCTGCCCGGCCTGGCTTCCGGCGCGTGGGTCACATCGATGGAGGTGAGATCCATGGAAACCGCGCCCACAATGGGCGCCAGCTTCCCGTTGACGATGACACTGCCGCGGTTCGAGAGCCGGTGCGGAATGCCATCGGCGTAGCCCGCCGCGAGCACGGCAATACGCATGGGCTGCGGCGCGCGAAACATTCCTCCATAGCCGATCAGCGTTCCCTCGGGAACTTCTTTTACAGAAAGCACCGTCGCCCTCCAGGTCAACGCTGCTTTCACATCCAGAATCCTGGCGGGAGCATTGCCGCGGGCAGGCGAAATATAGCCGTAAATGGCGTGGCCGGGCCGGATCATCTGCCCCCACGCCTGCCGCCTTCCATAGGCAACCGGAATCGTGCTGGACAGATGCCTCAGCGGCGGGCGGATGCCCATTTGGGCTAATCCATGGGCGATCTTGTCGAACTCTGCAATCTGCTCCTCGGTCTGCGAGCTCTGATAATTCGCCGAGGAGGCGAAGTGCGTCATCAAGCCTTCGAGTTCGGTGTTGGTTGCAGCGAAAACGGCTTCGGCAATCACCGGCGCGCCGCAGCGCACCCCCAGACGGCCCATCCCCGAATCGATTTTCAGATGATAGCGGATGCGTTCGCCGCGAACCGCCGCCAGCCGATCCAGCGCCGCAATATCTTCAAGCGAATGAATCACGGGCGTCAGCCCGTAGGCGAGCATCGCCTCGCGCGTGAAGGGCAGAAAATCGGCCATCACCAGAATGCGTGCCTCGATGCCGGCTTCGCGCAGCACGATTCCTTCTTCGGTATTGCTGACCGCCAGCCAGCGCGCGCCCTGCTGTTCGAGAACGCGCGAGACTTCGATGGCGCCATGCCGGTAGGCGTCGGCCTTCACCACCGGCATCACTTCGACGCCCGGCCCGACTAGGCGGCGTATGGCCTGGAAATTAGCGGCGATCTGCGCCCGCGACACCTCCACCCAGCACCTGTAGGGCAAGCTTTCAGCCTGCGGCGGCCTCTCAGGCCGTTCTGCCGGGGTTGCGATTGTTCCTGTCATGCTTGCTTTACCAATCGGCGAAATAGCGCCTCGTAGGCATCCGTCACCGCATTCCAACTGTAAACTCTTTCGACCCGCTCCATGGCCTTAGATCCCCAGGAATTGCGCTCCGATTCCGGCAGGTCCACGGCCCACTGAAGCCTTTCCGCCAGATCCTCGACATGATTTTCGAAGGAAACCGCGGCATCCCCGGCCACCTCCGCGTTTTCGGGGGTGTTCAGATAGAGCGCCAGTGCGCCGCGGCCCATGGCTTCGATCAGCGCCGGATGCGTGCCTCCCACTTCGGTCGCCTGGACATAGGCCGCGCAATGCGACTGCAATTGGCGGTAGGCCTCGCCGTAAATCGCGCCGGGAATCACGATGCGCGGATCGCGCGTGTTGCGCACCTCGTCAATATAGTCCTGCGCGTAAGGCGCATCGCCGATCAAAGCGAGTCTCCAGGGAGTTTCGACGCGCTCGAACGCCTGGCGGACCAGCAGCGCGTTGTTTTCGGGCTCCATCCGGCTGACGTAAAGAACATATTGCCCGGGAGTCAGGCCCAGCGCAAGTACATGCTCGGCGGAAGCGAGCTTTCCCACCGCGGCGCC
>JBOGMI010000458.1:0-2900 GCA_050746645.1 Bryobacteraceae bacterium
GCCCATCTTCGACTGCTGGGCCGGACACTGCCACACCTGCCAGCAACCGATAAACCTCGCCAACCTCCCATTACGCCACCCACCACGAGACGAGTGAAACACAGATGACAACTCTAACAAAGTACTAGTAGGAGCCTGCAGTCTTCTGTTTGCGGCCGGCTGTGGGTCGCTGGGCACGACCACCACGACGATCGCGCAGCCCGCAGGCGTCGCATCGATAACGTCACCTCCTTCTCCAGCGACGACACAGACCGGTTCCACAGCCGTCAGCGGTTTGCCGACGACACCAGTTGTTCCGCCTGCCGTCGCAGTGCCAAAGCCACATATCTTCTGGGATCCGATTCCATTCGGGCCCGAACGCAAGGCGCAGATGATCGCTTACGCCCGTCGCCACTACGGCAATTTCATGAAACCGACCTACAAGCTGATCGATCCGCGTGTCATCGTCATTCACTACACCGAGACACCCGACTTCCAGGCTACCTACAACACATTCGCGCCAGATACCCCGGACCCCGAGCTGCACGAGCTTCCGAACACGTGTGCTCACTTCGTGATCGACAAAGCCGGTGCGATCCACCAACTCGTCCCGCTGAACATCATGTGTCGTCACACCGTAGGCCTGAACTGGACCGCGATCGGCATCGAGCATGTCGGCTACGGCGACCGGGAAGTCCTCGACGATCCCGCGCAAATGAGCGCGAGCCTGCGACTGGTGCGGTGGTTGCGCTGTCGCTACCACGTCGCAATCCACGATGTGATCGGTCACAACGAGAGCCTCGCCAGCCCCTATCACCGCGAGGACGTCCCGGCCCTGAGAACCCAGACGCACTCCGACTTCAACCGCACCGACATGCAGGCCTACCGGCGGCGGCTGGCGGCTGCGGGGGCGTGTACTTAACGAGCGTCGCAACGACTGACCGCGGACGCCATCGCCGGATAGCCACAGCACAGCCCCCGCCTCTGACGTTACGGAGCACGACCTGCGTCCCTTATGGACGGCTTGGCCAATCGACGCCAAGCTGTTTCTGGACTACTGTTCCCTGTCGATGATCAGGGGGATTCGATGCGGCGCTCGCCGCAAGTGCCTTGTGGCGCTTGCGTCCGTGCTCGCCCTGGGCCTGTTTGCGAGCGTGGCGTCCGCAGGCGCGGCGCCGCTCTCCTGGTCTAAACCGCAGGAAGTAGACGCCTCCCAGCACATCAACGGCGTCTCGTGCCCGTCCGAATCTCTGTGCGTCGCTGTCAGCGGAGGCACCAACGGCGCCGACATCATCACCTCCACTAACCCCAAGGGGGGCGCCGGCACTTGGACGGTAGCCAACGTCTCCGCGAGCTTCGGCTTTCAGGCGGTGTCGTGCGCAACCACGTCGCTGTGCGTGGCGGTTGCGGGTAACGGCGAAATCTACACCTCGACCAATCCGACCGGGGGAGCCGGCGCTTGGGCCGCGACGAACCTGAAAACGGGTTCGTCCAACGAGAGCGTCTCGTGCACCGCTTCGGCGTTGTGCGTGGTGAGCGTCGGCGGTCAGCTCTTGAAAAAGGCGAACTTCGAGGCTAACTGTTCAGGTCGGTCGTCTGCGGGGCAGGGTTCTGGGCTTGTGCAGGGAAGTTCGCGGGCGTGGAGGATGCAGAGAATGTTGCGGGGCGGCCGAGCTATGAGGAGTTGGCGACGCTGGTCGTGGAGCTGAGGGCGGAGATCGTTGAGCTGAAAGCGCGGTTGGCGGCGAACTCGCGCAACAGTTCGCGGCCGTCCTCCACGGATGGGTTCTCCAAGCCGTCGGTCGATCCCAAGAAGCGCAGTCTGCGCCGTTCGTCGGGTCGTAAGCAGGGCGGGCAGGAAGGGCACGGCGGCGCGCGGCTTGACCGGGTCGCCGTCCCTGACGCGAGTATCGAGCATCCGCCGGAGCGCTGCGATGAATGCGGCGCCAGTTTGGCCGAGGCTGAGAGTGTGCCGGGCGGGGAGTCCCGGCAGGTGTTCGACCTACCGCAGCAGCGAGCGCTTTTGGTGATCGAGCACGTCACGACGTTGCGCCGCTGCGAGTGTGGGCACGTCAGCTGCGGCGGGTTCCCGACGGGCGTTGGCGCGCCGACGCAGTACGGGCCGGACGTCCGGGCGCTCGGGGTCTACCTGGTCGCCTTTCAGCACCTGCCGTACGACCGTGCTTGCCAGGCGCTTTGCGATCTCGCTGGCGCGAAAGTCTCGACCGGCACCCTGACCGAGTGGATCAAGGCCGCCGCCGAGGGGCTGTGCGACTTCGATGAGCGCCTGCGCGCGCTGCTGGCCGACGCGCCCGTCTGCCACTTCGATGAGACCGGCGCGCGGATCGCCGGGCGGCTGGGGTGGGTCCACAGCGCCTCGAACGACAAGCTCACCCGCTACACCAGCCATCAGCGGCGCGGCAGCGAGGCGATCGACGATGCCGGCGTGCTGCCCGGCTTTCACGGCGTCGCGGTCCACGACGGCTGGGCGCCGTATCGCAACTACACCGACTGCGCGCACAGCCTGTGCAACATCCATCACCTCCGCGAGCTGCAAGCCGCGATCGAGGCCGGATACCTCTGGCCCGTGGCGATGAGTTGCCTGCTGATGGACACCAAGGCGCTCGTCGAGAGCGCCACCCTCGCCGGCGAGAGCAGCCTCAACTCCCGAGCTCTTCGCGAACTCGCCGAGAGCTACCAGGCCGTGATCGCTATGGGCCACCAAGAGCACCCGGCCACGACCGCCAAGAAAACCAAGGCGCACAACCTCCTGATCCGCCTCGAGCGCGATCACGCCGACGTGCTGCGCTTCGCCCACGACTTCCAGGTGCCGTTTGGAAACAACCAAGCCGAGCAGGACATCCGCATGGTCAAGCTCCAGCAGAAGATCTCCGGCTGCTGGCGCACCCAAGCCGGCGCCC
>JBOGMI010000459.1:0-1903 GCA_050746645.1 Bryobacteraceae bacterium
ATACCGGCGTGGGCTGGCGCAACATCATTGAGAAAATGCATATGACCGCGACGCTCACCAAGTGGTACGAGGAGCACGGCCGGCACGAGATCTTCGCCGGCAACAAGAGCGTGCCGATGTCGAGCAAGGAGCACAGCCTCACACTGGTCGCCGAGCACGTGAATGCCGAGCGGCAGCACGATCTCGACGATCTGGGCATCGCCAAGAACGCGCGAGAGGAGAAGAAGCGCGCACGCGACGAAGCTATGAAGAAAAAGGCGGAAAACGATCGCATGATGCGGCTGTACAAGGAGCATGTCCTCGGGCAGAAGATACCGGAGAATTTTGTGCCGCTGGATGGCCTTATCACCCCGGCCCCAGCGAAACCGGCCGCAGCGGAGGAAACTCGCGAGGAAGTCGGCGCCATGGGTGACTGACTCAAAACAAACAAATAGATCCTTCTATTGAATCTCTCCTTCAAATTGCCTTATCCAGGCGCCGCCGGTCCGCAAGGTCCGGCGGCTTTTTATAATGCTCCAGCAGGCGGCAGGCCGATCCGGCGGTACTCACACATAAAGGTGCGCCGCTCGATGACCTATCGTTGCAGGCCGCCGAGCGGCGCCGGTTAATCAATACCGAGTAACAATCAGACGCCCAGGGTGCGGCTGATTCGAGAGCGCCCGAAGATGCCGGTGAGGATGGCATCGGCAGCCACTGCGGTGAGGACTGCTCTCCATTTATAGGCGAGGGGCGCGAAAATGGCGGCCCCGGCGGCCGCCGATCCAATTCCAAATCTTACTTTTCGTTCTGTTTCACTCACGAGCGATGATCTCCTTCTGGTTTGCAGACACAGGATTCTCATGAGTCTAGGCGGAATTGATTTCCGCCGCGTGTCCGCATCCCGACTATGGGATGCCGCATGAACCGCGGCGATTTCAGGCATGCGGGCACGCAAAGTTGCGGAAACTCAGCTAGCGCGTTCCATCGGAGTCGGTGGTCTGGTTGCTGCCACGGGCCGGCGAAGGCCGCGAATGCCGCTTCCCATGCCGCCTCCCCAGATTACGCCCACGCGCCCGGCTACGATGCCGCCGAACAGAACCAGGAACAGAGTCGAAGCGGCTCCCAGTTCCGATTACCGGACGCTTCAATTAGTTGAAATTGCTCTTTGAATTAGTCTGGGGATATCAGGTACTTATGACAGCCTTTAGCTGATCGCCGCCTTAAATACCTGAAATTTCTCAGTCTCCACGCGCTTTACTTTGAGGCCGAGGCCCGCTCGGGAAAGATCCGGCTTCACTTTGCCGCGTTTCGCTGTAACTGCGCCGTCAAAGATCATATGCTCGATGCGGGCATGATCGTGAAAGTATTCAACGTTCATCGCGGATGTCACGGCGCAGCACACGCTGGCATGCACCGACGGACAGGTATGGGCGGAATACGGGATGTGACTAATCTCACAAGCGTGGCCGATCTTCAAGAAGTTTGTAATTCCTCCGCAACGCGTGATATCGGCCTGCAACACGTCAACGGCCTGCGCTTTTAGCAGAAGGTACGCGTCCTCTAAGACGTAGATATACTCTCCGGCGGCAATCCGCATAATCGGCGGAGCGTGTTCGACCATCATCCGCAATCCTGCCCGATCGTCCGAGGTGACAGGCTCTTCGAACCAGCGCACGCCGAGATCCGCGAACTGCTTGCTCTTATTCAAAGCCTCTTTGCGGTCAAATGCTCCGTTCGCGTCAACGAATAACTCCGCCCTGCCCTTCAGCGCCTTCTGCACGGCGGCAATCCGGCGAGCATCCTGAGCCGGATCGCGGCCGATTTTCATCTTCACGGATTCGAAACCGTCCGCGGCCCAGCCGGATAGCTGCTCTACCAACTGCTTCTCCGTGTAAGAAGTAAATCCTCCACTTCCGTAAGCTGT
>JBOGMI010000460.1:0-5749 GCA_050746645.1 Bryobacteraceae bacterium
TCCTAAACCCTATTGGGACATGTTTCCGCCGGACCAGGTACCGCCTCGCTGCGCCGGGCCGGAGGCGCTGAAGAACCTTGGCTACCGGGCGCAATGGCTTCATGGTCTGGAAATGGATGCCTTTCCGCAGACCGAAGAGGTTTGGCGACGCTACAAATCGAACTATTTGGGCATGCTGCGCCTGATCGACGATCAGTTAAAGCGCTTAGTAGATCATCTGAAGCAGAAGAACCTTTTTGAGAACACCATCATCGTCTATCTCGCCGATCACGGCGATTACTTAATGGACTATGGCCTGGCACGCAAAGGCGTGGGGCTATTCGAATGCTTGACGCACATCCCCATGGTCTGGCATGGCCCGGGTATCAAATCCTCGAACGCGGCCTCCTCGGCCTTCGTATCCATGGCGGACGTCTCGCCTACTTTGTGCGAAGCCATGGGCGCCGAGATTCCGCACGGCGTGCAAGGCCGCAGCCTGTGGCCGATCTTACAAGGTGAAGACTACCCGCATGATGAATTTCGCAGCATTTACACCGGTGTCGGTCTCGGCGGACTGTACTACGACGAATCCGACCAGGTGCCCTACAGCATCTCGGAAGGGCATTTAGGACCGCACGCCTGGGACGAGCTGAACGGAGTAACCCAAAGCGGCAACGCCAAGATGGTGCGGATGGGCGACTGGAAGCTCATCTACGACATGATGGGATACGGCCAGCTTTACCATCTGCCCTCGGATCCCTGCGAACTGAAGAACCTTTTCAGCCATCCATCCGTCGCCAAGGAACAAGCTTCGCTGATGGCGGAACTTCTCATGTGGACGATCCGCTCGCAGGACAGCCTTCCCACGGGACCGCAGAACCGCAAGTATCACACCAAGTGGTCCACCAAACATAATTGGTACACGCCGTACCGGCATGGGACGGCGCCGGAGGCATTCATTCCGTAAAGATGTCGAATCGGAGCCGCGACGTGGAACTGACCGATTATCACTAGGCAAAGGAAGAAAAACCACCATGCCCATGAAAAATCCCGCACACCCCGGCCGCATCGTAAAAAGTGCATGCCTCGATCCGCTGGGCTTATCGATTACCGAGGGCGCAAAGGTCCTTGGAGTCACCCGGCAGACCCTTACAAAAATCGTCAACGGCAATTCCGGAATCAGTGCTGAAATGGCCATTCGCCTGGCGAAGGCGTTTGGCAGCACCGCGGACCTTTGGGTGCGCATGCAGGCTGCTTATGATCTTGCGCAGGCACGAAAGGACGAAGACAAAATTAAGGTGCGCCGCCAGCACATGCCACAAGAGCCGGCTCGCGCTTAGCGATATGCGCGCTTCCGATGCGCTTGAGCATCAGTTGCCGATCTTCAGCCCCAGTTCGTGCGCGAAAAACCCGAGCGCCGCGCCAGTATTGCCGACGCGCTGGCTGAACGAAGCGGTGACGCCGTGGCCTTCGTTCATGCGTGTGAGCAGCAGAATGGGATGTCCCGACGAGGTTGCCGCCTGCAGCGCGGCGGCGAATTTGCGCGATTGCCACGGTGCGACCCGCGGATCATTGACTCCGGTTTCGAGCAGCACGGCGGGGTAAGGCGTGCCGGACGTGACGTGTTGCAGCGGCGAATAAGCGTACAGCCATTCGAAATCCTTTTTCTTGGTCACCGTGCCATATTCGCTGACGTTGTAGCGGCCGTTCGGCCACAGTTCCGAACGCAGCATGTCGTAGATGCCGACGAAAGATACGACGGCGCGGTATTCGCGCGGGTGTTGCGTCAGCGATGCGCCCATCAGCAAGCCACCGTTGGAGCCACCGAGGATGCCGAGATGCGCGGTATCGGTCCAATGGTGCGCGATGAGCGCCTGCGCGGCCGCGTAGAAATCGTCGAAATCGTTCTGCTTGTTGCCCAGCATGCCGGCTTCGTGCCAGCCTTCGCCATACTCACCGCCGCCGCGGATGTTGGCGAGCGCGAAGACGCCGCCGTTTTCCAACCACGCCAGATACGGCCCCATGAAATGAGGCGGTATCGTGATGCCATAGCCGCCGTATCCGTAGAGTATCGCCGGGCGCTGGCCGTCGGGTGTGGTGCCTTGCATGGCGACGACGGTAAGCGGAATCTTCGTTCCGTCTTTCGATGTAGCGTTAAGCCGATAGGTACGCAATTTTGAATAGTCCGCCGCCGGTTTGACCTCAAACACCGTTTTGAGCGCTCCGCCGCGGCTGTCGTAGCGCGCCCAGCGTAATGGAATTTTCCAGCCGGAGTAAGTGATCAATGCAATGTCCGAATCCGTGTCGGCGGCGATCGCGCCAATGCCGATACCGTTTTTGGGCAGCGGCACGACGCGGACGAACCTGCCGTCGGCATCGTATTGCACCACGCGCCAGTCCGGCCCTGCAACCTCGTTGATCAGAAATCCGCCCTTGATGCCTGCGACGTCGTGCATCGCCCATTTGCCTTGGGGCACTAACGTGTGTGTGCCGCGAGCCGTGACCGAAAGCAGTTTGCCGCGTGGAGCGTCCTGGTACGAGATGACCAGCAGATGATCGTTTTCCCAGGACGCGCCGACGCTCCCCTCGAACGCCGCCCGCACGTTGGCGTCCGGGCCCAGCGCCTGTTTCCAGCCCTTCGTCGTGCGCAGGTAGACGTAATCGGGATTGCCGTCGCCGTAGTGGACCGTGATCGCGGCATTGCGGCCATCGGCGGAGCTTGCAAACCAGTATTCGGCGACCGGCGAAAAACCGTTGCCGAATGCCGGCGTATCGGTGCTTGCAGCAGTTCCAAGCCGATGGTGATAGAGCATGGCGTTGAACTGCGAGCCGGATGCGGGCAGGCGCACGTAGAGAAAGCCTTTGCCGCCGGCATCCCAGACCACGCCTTGCGGCGAGGTGCCGCCGCCGGCATTGGGCAGTGCGGCGGGCAGCGTCTTGCGGGTTCCAAGCTCGAAGACACGCAATGTCGTTGCTTCGTTGCCGCCTTTCGCCATGCCGTAGACGATGTAATCGCCATCGGGCGACGGCCAGTAGCCGGTAATGGCGACGCCGGATTTATTCGGATTCACCAGCACTTCCGGTTTTCCGTCCGGCCAGTTTTCGGCCATCAGCATCGGCTGCGGCTGCGGCGGCGTCTCCTGCATAAAAAACAACTTGCCGGCAACCAGTTCGGGCTCAAAGCGGCTGGTTGAGGTCAGCGCAAGCTGGGCCACCCGCTTGGCTATCGGCTTGACCTCGGGATAGCTCGACAGCGCTTTGTCGGTGTAGGCGTTCTGCGCCGCGATCCACTTTTTGACTTGCGGCGAATCGGCGTGTTCGAGCCAGCGGTACGGATCCGCCACCTGGACACCGAAATAGCTCGTGACGACCTTATCTTTTCGCGTCGCGGGCGGCCCGGCGAGAACGGTGGGCGCGAAAATCAGCACCGCGATGAAAAGCTGGCGCAGAGACACGGAGACCTCCTGTGTTCGATCTTTGCTGGGCATTATACAGAATCACAACCGATGCTAACTATTTCCAGCTAGCCCGCTTGGCCGCACAGGTTGCAAGAAACAAACGGTTTACGGCTCTTCGCGGCCGACGCTCCCGCGCCCGGCGGCATCCGGCCATTTGCATCCGCCACTACACTGCGAAGCGAAAGGAACTGAGAGGCGAATTGAGATCCAACACTGTGTCCGCTCGCAAACGCTCCCTTCCTCCCGAAGACCCGGACGGCTTGGCTGCGCGCCTAGCCGAACTGCTGGTCGGGCAGCCGGAAGCAATCGAAACGATTGTGCCGTATATCCAAATGCACCAGGCCGGGCTTTCCCCCGAAGGCCGCCCTATCGGCGTGATCCTTTTGCTCGGGCCCACCGGCACGGGAAAAACACGCACCGTTGAAGCGCTGGCCGAGGTGCTGCACGGAAACGTGCAGAATCTGCTCAAAGTCGATTGCGGCGAGTTTCAGATGGAGCACGAAGTGGCCAAGCTCATCGGCGCGCCTCCCGGCTATTTAGGGCATCGCGAAACCCAGCCCATGCTCACGCAGGCGAAAGTAAACGGCGTTGCCAGCGAGGGATGCGATGTTTCGCTGGTCCTGTTCGACGAGATTGAAAAGGCCGCGCCCTCCATGACGCGCCTGCTGCTCGGCATTCTGGACAAAGCCACGCTGCGGCTGGGCGACAACGCGACGGTGAATTTCGAGCGCACGCTGATCTTTCTGACCAGCAATCTGGGGGCGAAGGCGATTCAGCGGGCATTGAAACCCGATTTTGGCTTCGAGGCCATGCTGCCGCAATCGCAGCAAGGCGCCGCGCGAATGCAAACTATTGGCATGGCCGCGGTGCGCAGAAAATTTTCACCCGAGTTTGTCAATCGCATCGATTCGGTCATCACGTACAAGCCGCTGGACCGGGAAGCCTGCGAGCTGATTCTCAATCACATCTTTGCCGGCTTCACGCGGCTGATCAACCGCCGCCTCGGCCTGCGCGGCTTCCGGTTGCAATGCACGGTAGCGGCGCGAAAACTTCTTCTCGACGTCGGCATCAGCGACGAATTCGGCGCCCGCGAACTGAAGCGCACGGTGCAGCGCAATTTCATTCAGCCCGTCGCCGCGCTCTCGGCACAGGGCCGCGTACCGCCCGCGAGCACTGTCATTCTGGATGCTAAAGACGGCGATTTCGCCATCCTGCTGCGGCAGTAAGATACTGTAATTGAAGACTGATGAGCAGCAGCGACACCCGACAAAATATCCATGCATTGGTTGATCGGCTTCCGCCCGAGGACTTGGCTGCTCTTGAAGGGGCGCTGTCCATCAGGGTTAACCTCGTATTCGGCTCTCTGAAAAACGCACCTGTAGACGACGAACCGGTAACTGAAGAAGAAGAGCAGGCCGTCCGGCGTTCCGAAGAGTGGTTCGAAAAGAACGGCGGCAAAGGTATTCCGATGGAAGAGTTGCTGGCTGAGTTTGGCCTTTCGATGAAAGACTTCCCCCTCGACAAGCGTGGCGCTTAAGATCGATTGGTCCGACGATGCCCGCGCCGATATCCGCGCTCTCGATCGCCCGACGGCCATGTTCATTTTCGATGCAATCCTGCGGTATGCTGAAACCGCTCATGGCGACGTGAAAGCTCTGCAAGGCAAGCTGCAGGGCCGCTTTCGACTTCGTGCTGGTGATTACCGCATCATCTTTTCACCGGGCCATCACGCGATCCGCATCCATCGCGTCAAAGATCGCAAGGACGCCTACCGCTGATGGGTTGCTCTATTGGGAAGCCGGCCAGTTCGCCGTTAGGGGCGCACCACTGCCGGAGGGATGCTGCAAGGTGAGCGTCGCGGTGACATGATCGCCGCTTCGCTTGTAGTCGATCGCGCCCAGGATAAGATCGTCTTCGCCCAATTGAATCGTGCTCTGGTTCGCACCGTCGGCGATCACTAGCGCCGCCCCGCTCGCATTCGCGATTTGGCGCGCCGCATGGTTCCAGGAGATCGTCAGCACGCGCCCGGCGCCCCGAATCGACAGATCTACCGAACTTCTGTTGCCGGCAACGCCGCTGAGCGCCCAGACGATCGTCGCGCACGCCACCAGCACCAGAACGAACACGAGCGCCCACCACGGCTTCCACCCCGGCTCCCGCGCTCCAACCGTTGGCGCCGCCGGCCCCAGCGCTTCTTCCGTTTGGAGTTCCGGCAGCGATTGAAAGCCCGCTTCATCGAAGCGGAACTCCGGCACCGAGGGCTGATCCGGCAATTCACGCCGCGCGGCGACGAAAAAGGCCGCCCGCCGCTG
>JBOGMI010000461.1:0-1068 GCA_050746645.1 Bryobacteraceae bacterium
AGGCGATTGACCGGATCCGGCACCTCAAAATCGTCGAAGCGAAGCGCAGCGAGCTGGCCCTTTCGCTCCGGCTCGAACAAGAGATTCGTAGTCCGCACGATGAGTTCGAATTATCGCCGATCGCTGACGATCAATTGCGCCTAATCTTCACCTGCTGCCACCCCGCCCTCTCGTGTGAGGCTCAGGTAGCGCTCACGCTGCGCACACTCGGAGGGCTCAGTGTCGCTGAGATCGCGCGGGCCTTCTTCGTTCCGGAAGCGACGATCGCGCAGCGCGTCGCTCGAGCGAAGCAGAAAATCGCGCGCGCCCGTATCCCGTACGAGATCCCGGATCGCGCCACTCTTCCACTGCGCCTCAAGGCTGTTCTCAGCGTCTTGTACCTGATGTTCAACGAAGGCTACCTCGCAAG
This sequence comes from Bryobacteraceae bacterium, assembly GCA_050746645.1. GTDB lineage: Bacteria > Acidobacteriota > Terriglobia > Bryobacterales > Bryobacteraceae > Bog-105. The sequence continues at coordinate 410 of JBOGMI010000461.1, forward strand.
CTCCGATGGGGGCCTCGTCCGCGGCGACTTGGTGGCCGATGCACTTCGCCTCGCGCGTGGTTTGTCTGCGCTCCTTCCTGAAGAGCCTGAAGCTATGGGCCTCTTGGCGCTTATGCTGCTCCACGACTCACGAAGCGACGCGCGTGTGAACGATACTGGGGATCTCGTGCTGCTCGAGGATCAGGATCGTACTAAATGGAAACGGCCACAGATTGACGAAGGCATTCGGCTTGTCGAGCAGGCGCTGCGCATGGCCCGGCCCGGCCCGTACCAGATTCAAGGCGCGATTGCGGCGGTCCATGCCGAAGCACCAAGTTCCGCCGACACTGACTGGCCCCAGATCGCAACCTTATACGAACAACTCCTGCGCTACGAGCGAACCCCCGTTATCGAGCTAAACCGGGCCGTAGCCGTGTCCTTCGCAGCCGGCCCGATGAGGGGCCTTTGTCTGCTTGAAGATATCGAACGCACGGCCGCACTGGACGAGTACGCACCATTCCACCTCGCTCGTGCCGATATGTTTCGCAGGCTCGGCAGCAACTGTGAAGCCTGGGAGTGCTACCGACGTGCGATACCTATCGCTCAGAACGAACGGGTTCGTCAGTTCATCGAGCGACGGATGCGGCAAGCGTGTGCTGCACCGCCGCGGGTGAAAGATG
>JBOGMI010000462.1:0-1096 GCA_050746645.1 Bryobacteraceae bacterium
TAATCGCCGGCCGCAACATCGCGGATGTTGTGCAGGCCGCCGAGACCGGAATTCGTCACTTCGTCAATGCCGTTCCGGTACAGCGCGATGCGATTAGGCGACCAGACGAGAAGATCGGCGTGGCCGGCGCCGGTGGAATCGATCGTGAGCATCCCGGTTTGCGAAACCGGGGTCCAGCCGCGGCTCACGAGGCGGTCGCGGTAGTGCGTTGGCTCGTTGGCGGCGGAAGGCCGCGGCACCGGCGGAGCGTAGAGTTCCGAGTAAAAAGACCACTCCATGTCCTCCGGCACCGCGGCGCCGGCCTGGCGCTTTTTAGCTTCCAGAAACAGCTTTTTCTCGCGTGCGGCATTGGCTTTATCACCCGCCCGCGAATAGAGAGTAAATAGCTGGAAATGCGGGCCGGCGAGGTTGGGATCCAGTTTTTCCGCGATTTGAAACTGCTTCAATGCCTCTTGCGTATGCCCCTGATCTCGCAGCACGGCGCCCAGGTTGTAATGCGCCTTGGGCTCATTGGGAACCAGGCGGATCATCTGGCGCAGCTCCGCGACGGCTTTGGTGAATTCGCCCCGGTTCTTATAAGCGATGCCGAGATTGAACCAAGTATGCGGAATGGACGGGTCCTGCTTTTGCGCTAGGAGCAGTTGCGCGATGCCGGCGTCGGTTTTCCCGGCGCGCAGCAACGCCAGACCGTAGTTGATGCGCTCGCCGGCCGAATGCGGATTCAGGTCGAGCGCCCTTTTCAATTCCTGAACGGCTTGAAGATGCGTGTCCGGGTTCTCGTAAAACGCCTTGCCGAGATTCCGGTACTGCCAAAGCAGGTTTTCCTTTGGCGGGATGCCGGCGGCAATCAGCAGCGCGCACACGATGGCGCCGCACCCTGTGATGAAAAGGCTCCTCATGCCGAAGACAATTTAAGCATTGTATAAGAGTGGACCTGAGAGCGATCACAGAAGCGAGCGCATCCGATGTACTGGTTCTACCACGCAGTCCAGCATTTCCTCGAAATCTGGGGCTACTGGGCCGTGGCGATCGGCGTGGGGGCGGAAGACGCCGGAATTCCAGTGCCCGGCGAAACGACTTTGATGTTCGCCAGTTT
>JBOGMI010000463.1:0-1307 GCA_050746645.1 Bryobacteraceae bacterium
ACCCCTATTTGCTGGAGGCGACGCCCGCCGCCGAAGAGGCCTTGCTCATTCCTTTTTATGTCCACGGGAAAGCGGTCGGCACCATCTGGGCCATGGCCCACGACCATCGCCGCCGCTTCGACGCCGAAGACCTGAGGCAAATGGAAAGCCTGGGGCGGTTCGCATCGGCGGCCTATCGGGCGGTACAGGTTCAGGATTCGCGCCGCGCCGCGCTCAACCTGATGGAAGATGCGGTTCTGTCCCGCCAGGCGGTGGAAAAGCTGAACCGGGAATTGCGCGAAAGCGAGCGCCGCTTCCGCGAGATGATCGACGCGCTCCCGGTGGCCATCTACACCACCGACGCCGAAGGCCGCCTCACGCACTTCAACCCGGCCGCGGTCGCATTTTCCGGCCGTACGCCGGAATTGGGCACGGACCGATGGTGCATGAGCTGGAAACTCTACCATCCCGACGGCACACCGATGCCGCACGAGGAATGCCCCATGGCCATCGCGCTCAAAGAGGACCGCATTGTCCACGGCACGGAAGCCATCGCCGAGCGGCCGGACGGCACGCGCATCTGGTTCGAGCCTTACCCCACGCCGCTGCACGATGCCGCAGGCCGCGTCACCGGCGGCATCAACATGCTGGTGGACATTACCGAGCGCAAACGCTCGGAAGACCAGCTCCGGAGTCTCAATCAGGATCTCCAGCACTTCGTATACGCATCCTCGCACGACCTGCAGCAGCCGCTGCGCATGGTGGCCAGCTACACGCAACTGCTCGCCAGAAAGTATAAAGGCAAAATCGACGAACGAGCCGACAGTTACATCGCCTTTGCCGTGGAGGGCGCGCTGCGAATGGAAACCTTGCTGCGCGATCTGCGCGATTATTGGTCGCTGAATAAACAAACGGAACGCCAGCCGGTTCCGACCGACTGTAACGAGGTTCTCGAGGAGGCGCTTGGCATGCTGGCTGTTGCCATCCAGGAAACCGGCGGAAATGTCACGCACGACCCTTTACCTACGGTGATAGCGGAGAGGGTCACGCTGGCGCTGTTATTCCAGAACCTGGTGGGGAACGCACTGAAGTATCGCCGGCCGGACGTTCCGCCGAGTATCCACGTCTCGGCGGAACGGAACGGCCGCGATTGGATCTTCTCCGTGCGCGACAGCGGCATCGGCATCGAGCCGCAATATCTCAAAGAAGTTTTCGCTCCCTTCAAACGCCTGCACGGATCGGAGCACTCGGGCAGCGGACTGGGCCTGGCCATTTGCAAAAAAGTAGTGGATCGCTACGGTGGCAAGATCTGGGCCGAATCCGAATAC
>JBOGMI010000464.1:0-1026 GCA_050746645.1 Bryobacteraceae bacterium
GGTCATAGTAGAGCGTTGTTATCTCGCCTACCGCCAGATCTTTTTGCTTAGCAACTGCCGTAGTGTGCGCATCTGCTACGTATGCGGCCGCCAATTCCGGCGTTAGACCTTGTTTCATGAGCAGGTCTAGACCTTGCGCGTCGGTTAGTGACCCGTGCCCTAGCATTGCGACTACCGTTCTAGGTGGCGGCAGGTACTCGCGCAACGCTTCAAATGCGGGCAGCCACTTATCCCGCCAGGGACCTTCCAGAAACGCTTGCTCGTAAGACGTCGCGTTCGGTCCGCGACCGGATAGCGGGATAATGCCACGGTTAACAAGGGTTAGCGCCTCTTCCGGCGTCGGGGCACTTCCGAGCGTGTTAAACAGGATAGTGAAAATATCCTCACCGGCCTGCGTTTCAATGCCGCCGAACGTGTTATAGAGTTTCTGCGCCGTAGCCTTATCGAGTTGCCCGTTAAGATAGGCGTTAAGGAAATCGCCCGGTGTCGGCGGTTGCTTGCCTAGCTTCTCGATAGTCCCGTTGGTAAACCATTCGTCACGTATCGCGGATTGCTGCACTGCCTTATGCAACAGGTCAGCGCTTACCTCGCCGCGCCGGAACAATCCCAGCATGTCGCCTAGCGATGGCGGTTCGCCCGCGTTGGCGAATAGCGTATCGAACCTATCCGAGTTAATCCCAGACCGGGCAGATTCGGCTTTAGCGTCCGATTCGCTCATATGGCCTTTAAGCAGCGCGTCTGCCGCATCTGCTGGCGTTATCGGAACAACGGGATGCCCGGCATTAACGTCATTGCCTAGCTGCTGTATGAAGGGGGCGGTAATTTCACTGATCATGCCGTACAAAACGCCCCACACAAAGAACTGCTCTGCAATCTCGCCTTTTCCGGCGAGACCGCGTAGGCTGGCAACAATTGAGTCTATGCCGCCGGGCGTTGTCATCCGATTATCCTCTCGTCACCTTACGCGATATGCGTTACCGATAGCAGGTCTGCAAACTCCACACCAAGCGCGTTTAGCGGTTCGCC
>JBOGMI010000465.1:0-7049 GCA_050746645.1 Bryobacteraceae bacterium
CTTCGCTTCTTCGCGCTTCAGAGTGGGCAGCGTTCCTGTTAACACGAAGGTTAATCCCGCCAGCGGTCCTCTCTTCTTTTTGCCTTTCGGCGCGGTGAATTGCAGTCTCGCCGCGCGCAAGCGCTCGATCAATTCGCGATTCCGCTTCTCATCGAAGAACTGCCGGATCGATTCGGCGACCTTAGGCCCCACTTCGGCGGCTTCCTGCAGGCTTTCGATCGGCGCGGCGGCGATTTCGTCCAGGCTGCCGAAATGATCCGTTAAAATCTGCGCCGTGCGCTCGCCTACGAAGGGAATTCCCAGGCCGTTCAGCACGCGCGGCAGCGGCTGGCGGCGCGAGCGATCGACGTTGGCGAGAATCTTCGTCGCCGATTTTTCTCCCATGCGCTCCAGATTGAGCAGTTGCTCCAAACGCAGATCGTAAAGCTCTGCGAGGCTGCGCACCAGCTTGCGCTCGAGAAGTTGATCGACCAGCGCATCTCCCAGGCCGTCGATATCCATCACGCCGCGCGAGGCGAAATGCAGCAGCGATTCGCGCAGGCGCGCCGGACAATCGGTGTTTACGCAGCGGCTCGCGGCCTCGCCTTCCTGCCGCACGATATGGCCGCCGCAAACCGGGCAATGCGTGGGCATGCGGAAAGGCCGCCGCGCCGCGCCTTTTTCAACGACGCGCACAATTTTCGGAATTACGTCGCCGCTGCGTTCCACCGCGACCGAATCGCCGATCTGCACGCCCAGGCGCGCGATTTCGTCCTCGTTGTGCAGCGTCGCCCGCGAAACCGTGACCCCGCCCACCGCCACCGGCCGCAAACGCGCCACCGGCGTCAGCGTGCCCGTGCGGCCTACTTGCACCGCGATATCTTCGAGCACCGTGATGGCCTGATGCGCCGGATATTTAAACGCGATCGCCCAGCGCGGCGCTTTCGCTGTCCACCCGAGACGCCTTTGCTGCTCGATGGAATCGATCTTCGCGACTACGCCGTCGATTTCGTACGGCAAGCTCTCACGCTTGCTCTCCCATTCGTGAATGAAGTCGAGCAGCGCATCTAGATTGCGGCATCGCTTGCGGTGCGGATTGACTTTGAAACCCGCGGCGGCCAGAGTTTCCAGGCTCTGCCAATGGCTGGGCAGCGCGGGTTCTCCTTCGCGCATCAGGAAATATGCAAAATAGTCGAGCTTGCGCGCCGCCGTGACCGCCGGGTCGAGCGCGCGCAGCGCTCCCGCGGCCGCATTGCGCGGATTGGCAAAGCGCGCCAGGCCGCCGCGCTCGCGCTCTTCGTTCAAGCGCTCGAAGGAACGCTGCGGCATCACCGCTTCGCCGCGCGCTTCGAATGCCCCCGCAAGCGCGCCATCTTTCACCCGCAGCGGCAGCGAGCGGATGGTGCGCGCGTTTTCCGTGACATCTTCGCCCACTCGTCCGTCGCCGCGCGTGAGCGCCTGGCGGAAGCGCCCGTTTTCATAATGCGCCGCCATCGACAGGCCGTCGAGCTTCAGCTCTGCGACGTATTCGTACGATTCCGATTTCAGCAACGCACGCACCCGCGTATCGAACTCACGCAGTTCCTGTTCATTGAGCGCATTGTCCAGGCTCAGCATGGGCGAGCTGTGTGCCACTCTGACAAATCCTTCGCGCGGCTTGCCGCCGACGCGCTGCGTGGGCGAATCGGGCATAAGCAATTCCGGATGCGCGGTTTCGAGATCTCTCAACTCGCGCATCATACGGTCGAACGCGGCGTCCGAAATCTCCGGCCGATCGAGAACGTAATAGAGATATTCGTGATGTTCGAGCTCTCTGCGTAAGCGTTCCACGCGCTGGCTGAGCGAATCCGTCATGTTTGCAATTTAGAATATTCGATCGCCGCGCACACTACAGTTCCATGCGGAAGCGGTTGGAAGGAAGGTCGGCGATTTGCGAGGCTGCGGCTTGCCCCTCCGGGCCAGAGCGGCTAAGCGAAATGGCCGGGGATGACGTCCCCGGCCTTTCAATCCTGCTTGCCGCAGGAGGTGATAGTAATGTCCCTCTACGTGAAGGTGGTTTCGTTTATCGGAACCATCGTAATCAGGCTACGGTGGAAACGCCGTTAGCCTAAAAACGGAGGGCGGTAGCGACCCTACCGTCCTCTTTCACGATTATACCTGAATTTCCAGTTCCTGCGACATAAATGTGAAGGACGCGGGCAAACAGAACCCTGAGTGTTAACGAGGGGTAGCCGACCCCTCCTTTACAGTCGGGGTTCTGTTTCGAGTGCATACCCCGGCGTGTCCGGAGTCAGCCGGTGGTTTCCGCCGGCACCGTAAAGGAGAACGTTGCGCCTTTGCCGCGTTCGGATTCCACCCAGATCCGGCCTCCGGCCCGTTCGACAATCCGTTTGCAAATCGCCAGTCCCATGCCTGTGCCCGGAGATTCGGACCAAGTGTGTAGGCGTTTGAACAATCCGAAAACCTGCTCTTTGTATTCCGGGGCGATGCCGATGCCGTTATCCCGGATGGAAAATTTCCACATTTCGCCGCATGGCTCTGCGCTCACATGAATTTGCGGCGGCTCGGCGCTCCGATACCGGATCGCATTTCCAATCAGGTTCTGAAATAACTGCTCCAATTGAAATTCGTGCATGCACACGCGCGGAAGAGTCCCGTGCGTCACGGTGGCGCCACTGCTTTCAACGGCAGCGCTCAGGTCCAAAACAGCGTGGGCAAGGGCTTCGCCCGCATCCGCACTCTTCATCGCGTCGTTGCCCGGCGCGGAAGCCCGAATAAACCCACGCAGACCGGCCAGCAACTGCTGCATCCGCGTGACTCCGGTAGCGATCTGGCCAATCACTTCATCGCCGCCCTCGCCGAGCTTCCCCGAATATCGCCGCTGGAGCATCTGGCTGTAGATAGCAATCATTCGCAGCGGTTCCTGCAAGTCGTGGGAAGCGGAATAGGCAAACTGCTGCAAGTCCGCATTGGACTCTGTTAGTTCTTCAACTGCGCGGCCCAGTCCGGCCTGCGCTCGTTTGCGCTCGCCGATTTCCTGTTGCAGGTTGCGATTGGCTTCGGCCAGCGCGGCGGTGCGCTCTTGCACTCGGGTTTCGAGTTCGTCATGGGCTTGCTTGAGTGCGAGTTCGGCTTCCTTGAGATCCGTGATGTCGAACGCGGAGCCGTGAATGAACCAGGGGCGGCCATCCGGGGCAAGAACGATTTTCACCTCGCAATGGAACCAGACAACGCGCCCGTCGCGCGCGATTACCCGATAAACGGACCGCAATGGCTCGCCGGAGGTAATGAGCTGGGCCGCTTCGAGGCTCCAGCGGGTCCGGTCGTCCGGGTGGATCTGGTTATACCACCGGATCGGATCCCCCAGCCACTGTTCCTGAGTGAAGCCCAGGATCGCTTCGACCTGCGGGCTGACGTAAGCCTCGCTGAGGCCCTGTTCCAGAAAAGCCATGAAGATGACGGCGGGAATCTGTTCGACGAGCGTTCGGTATCGAGCCGTAACCTCGGGCGGCTCGGCTGCCCGCTCGGCCGCATGTTCGCCTGTCGAACGGTCCGCGCCGGAGGAGTCTCCGGAGGAGTCCGTGCAAATGACGCGCGCAAGCTGAAACAGCAGAGCCTCTGCGCTCCCCTCGTCCAGGCGCGGGAGATTTTCAGAATCCATGGGCCTCGCCACAAACGCCGCGCCGGAAAGCTATTGCGAGCGGCCGCGGTTGGGAGCGCTCCGGCGCCACTCGGGTTCCTGATTGAGCGAATTCTGAGTAAACTTGCGCAGCGCCTTGATCGTCCGGCCGTAGGTGCCGATCGCGTGTGAGGAAAGCAAAGAACCCGGCGGTTGACTCATGAACGGCATGAACTTGTCGGGAAACCCGGGCATGGCGCAGCCGATGCAAATGCCGCCCACGTTCGGGCAGCCGCCAATGCCGTTGATCCATCCTCGTTTCCCGACGTTGCAGTTGACCACCGGTCCCCAACATCCCAGCTTCACAATGCACTGAGGCGCACCGTATTGTTCCGCGAAATCGCCCTGTTCGTAGTAGCCGCCGCGATCGCAGCCTTCGTGTACCGTTTGACCGAACAGCCACGCCGGCCGTAACGCTTGATCGAGGGGAATCGAAGGCGCGAGTCCCGCGGCTTGATACAGAAGATAAAGCAGCACCTCCATAAAATTGTCCGGCTGAACCGGACACCCGGGAACATTCACGATGGGGATGCCGACGCTCGACTTCCAGTCCCAACCGAGATAATCCGCTAGCCCCATGCATCCGGTGACATTCCCTTCCATGGCGTGGATGCCGCCATACGCAGCACACGTTCCAGCAGCAACGACCGCCCACGCGCGGTCGGCCAACCGGTCGATCCAGTCCGTCGTAAGGATCGGTTGGCCGGTTTCCCGGTCCGTGCCGAAAGCGGCCCAATATCCCTCCTTCTTATTCTGTTCGTTCGGAATCGAGCCTTCGACGACGAGAATGAACGGAGCGAGGTCGCCGGCCGCGGCGCGGTGAAAGCAGTCGAGAAATTCGTCGCCCACCTCAAAGGCGAGGAACGGGTTGTGCAAATTGACTTTGGGGATTCCGGGAATCGCCCCGAGCACCAGATCTTCCAGGCTCGGCTGCGTTGCCGCGGTCATCGAAACCGTGTCCCCGTCACATCCGAGACCGGCAGTGATCCAAAGCACATCCATTTGCTTGGGATCCCTTAGCACTGTTTTGAAAGTACTATAGCAGGGAATTACCGCGTCGTGGCGGCGCCATCGCGATCCGACCGGGGAACTGGCCTCCAGTTACCGGCCAAAGTAGGCGGCGTTGCGTTGGGCGAAGTCGGCCCATTTTTCGGGCAGGTCGTCAAGGGCGAAGATCGCCGAAACCGGGCAAACCGGAACGCAGGCGCCGCAATCGATGCATTCCACCGGGTCGATAAACAGCAGCTCCTCCTGGGCGAAGTTCTCTTCATCCTTTTTGGGATGAATACAATCGACCGGGCAGGCATCGACACAGGCGGTATCTTTCGTTCCAATACAAGGTTCGGCGATTACGTAAGCCATTTTAAGTCTCTTATATCTATTAGATTTAGCACAGAGGTTGCGAAATCCCGAGCGAAGGGCGGAGGAGGCAGAAGCATAACCTATTTAACATACCCTCGGGTTTTTGGAGATATTTATTTTTCTATTGACTCTCATTATAATAATGCCGAGGGGTCGGTCGATAGGTCTCTATGAGGGCCGCCACCGGGATCATTTCACCCTTGACCTTGCGTTTTGGGCTGGGTTACAGTAATGGTTCCGTTACAATTCTTTAAGAAGATAACGATTGCTTATTTCCCGATGAGACGGATGCACTTAGCGACGGGGGTTCTGGTGTTGGGAGTGGCCTCGATCGCGTATGCACAACAGACCTCCCGCTCATCGCCGGCGGCTGGAATGCAGTTTGCGGCGTATGCGGCGGATACCGATGCCAACGGACCGGCGAATGTCGCGCCTGCGGATCCCGGAATTGCCGATTTGGAGAATGGGCCGGAAACCGGTCTTTCGTCGATCCATTCGAGCCAAACAGACGACATCCTGGCGCGTGCGGACAAGGATTTCCATACCGGGCGGCAGCTTTACTTCGATGGCGATTTGACCGCCGCGCGGCGCGAGTTCAACGCGGCCGTCGAGACGCTGTTAAAGGCTCCGGATTCGCTGCCGGATCGGGACCGGATCGAACGACGCCTGGACGACCTCTGCGATCTGATCTATCGCTTCGATATCGAGAACCTGGGTTCGGGCGCCGGAGAGCAGACAGCCGAGACATTCCAAACCGCTCCGATCGACGAACTCAGCCACATGACTTTTCCGGTGGATCCGAGCCTGGCGCCGAAAGTGGAGGCGGAACTGCACGAGACGGCTTCGGGAATCCCGCTCGATTTGACGGACCCGGTGCTGAGCTCTATCCATTTCTTTTCCACCGATCGCGGGCGCAGCATTTTGCTCGACGGCCTGGAGCGCTCGGGTAAATATCGGGACATGATCGAGCGGATCTTCGCCGAGGAGGGCATCCCGCAAGAACTGATTTACCTGGCGCAGGAGGAATCGGGATTCAAGCCGCGCGCCGTCTCTCGCAAGAGGGCGGTCGGCATGTGGCAGTTTACCGCCAGTACCGCGCGCGTATACGATCTGAAGCACACCCGGAGTTACGATGCGCGCCTCGACCCGGTCGCCTCCACGCGGGCCGCGGCGGAATATCTGAAGGCGCTCTACGCCCGCTATGGCGATTGGTATCTCGCCATGGCGGCATATGACTCGGGGCCCGGCACCGTAGATAACGCCGTGGCACGCACCGGTTACGCCGATTACTGGAAGCTGGTGAAGCTCCACGCGCTACCAAAAGAGACCGCCAATTACGTCCCCATCATCGTAGCCATGACCATCATGGCGAAGAACCCGGCCGATTATGGGCTCACTGACGTCGAGATGGCCGCCCCGATGCAGTACGACACCATCACGGTGACAGCGCCCACTAGCCTGAAGCTGATCGCCGATGCGGCCATGCAGCCGGTTTCGCTGATTCGTGAGCTGAACCCGGCTTTGCTGAGAACCGTCGCTCCGGCGGGAGTGAAGGTGCACGTACCGCGAGGTTCGGGCCGGACGACCCTGGCGGCACTCGAAACGGTCCCTCCCAAGAATCGCCTGGCGTGGCGACTGCACCACGTGCAAGCGGGGGAAACGATCGAAACAGTCGCACGCACCTACCATTTGCGGCCGTCGCGCATTGAAGCGGTGAATAGCGGCGCCGATTCGCTCGAAGCGGGCGATGTGCTGCTCATTCCGGCGGTCTATCACCCGGTGCGGCATCGGGTGCGCCGATCCCATCGCAGACGCCACTCCAGCAAGCATCACGTCCGCCGCTCTCACCACAAGAGCTAAAGCAGTGGGACAGACGATCGTGTTTTGTCGTCTGTCGGTCGTATTTCTGGCGGCGCTCGCAGTTGCGCACGGAGCCGTCTTTCAGGCCGCCGATTACGGCGCGAAGGGCGACGGTAAGACAATCGACACGCGGTATATCCAAAAGGCGATCGATGCCGCTGCTCGCACG
>JBOGMI010000466.1:0-25718 GCA_050746645.1 Bryobacteraceae bacterium
CTTCGGCGTTCTGCATGCGTACTTGCATCCGGCCGCAGCACGCCGGCACCCAAGCTTACATTTTCAGGATCGTCTTGTGCTGGAATCAACCGCCGCTTCAGGATCATCTTGTATTGGACAATTCTGAGGACACAGGCGGCTTCCCGGCATGGTATACTCCGGCCCTAGGTATGCAAACGCGAATATGGAAGCGGGTCTTTTTGCCGGCTGCGGCATTGGCGGCATTTTCAACGTTGGTCGGGTGCAGCAGTTCCATACATAGCCCCACGGAAAAGTACATTTTGGTCACGACGAACAGACAGGTGTCGTACTGGAAGGCGGCTTTCGCCGGTCTGAATAAAGCCGCCAAGGAAATGGGCGTGAAGACGGAGATGGTCGGGCCGGAAAATTACGATCCGCAGGCGGAGCACCAGGCGTTTCAGCGCGCCATCCAAGAGAAGCCCTCCGGAATTATGGTCTCGGCCGCCAACGCGGCTCTCATCACACCCGATATCAACTCCGCGCTGGCGCAGGGAATACCGGTGATCACGGTGGACTCCGACGCTCCAAACAGCAAGCGGCTCTTTTTTGTCGGAACCGATAATTACAAGGCGGGAAGGTTAGGCGGCGAGCTCGTGGTTAAGCTGCTCAAAGGGAAAGGGAATGTGGCCATCATGACCATACCCACCCAGCCCAATTTGCAAGACCGGCTGCGAGGATACAAGAACATTTTCGCGGACCACCCGGGCATCAAGATATCGCAGATCGTAAACGTTAAAGGCGATCCGAACGTGGCCTTCGATGCGACTCGCAAGCTTCTCGCCGGCAAGCCGAAAATCGACGCCTTTGTGTGTCTCGAAGCGATTTCGTGTCCGGAAGTCGGCGAAGTTGTGAACCGCTCCAATATGGGCGGCAAGGTCACTATCGTCGCCATGGACACCAACGATCTGACAATCAACTGGATTCAGAAGGGCATCATTTCAGCGACGATTGCACAAAAGCCCTTCACAATGGCTTATTACGGAGCCAAACTGTTGGACGATCTGCATCACCACCCGCCCACACCGCTGACCGCCGATTGGGCGGACAATCCGACCGCGCCGATCCCGACCTTTGTGGATACCGGCGCATTTATCGTGGATAAGCAGAACGTTCAGAGCTTCCTACAGCGAAGCCACGCGGCAGGAAACCACGCGGCGCAGCAGCCGTAGTAAGCCGTTCACCACCAGAGCTGCTTAGGAGACCGCCAAAAGAGTCCCGTGCAAACCGCTCCCCGGCGGTCGCGGCTTTCCATCTCTGTAATCGTCTGAAAACACGCGACGCCGATTCTGAGCTGCGCGCGCGTGCGTTCACCAAAATCCTAATAAAAATAAGTCTTTTCGCCTGAGTAAGTTACAGCCTCTCATTTGGCCTTGCGACAGCGCCCGAATATATGTTCGTGTGCGGATGAGCGCTGTTACGACTGGAAGAAACAAGCCAAAACGAACCGCGCTCCGACGAAGTTTTATTCAAACCGGATTCTGCCGTCATCGACAAGCTGACGGATTTGCAGCGCACGCACGCGTCGGATGCGCTTGGCTACATGGTTTGGGATCTCTATGGAAATAAATCCTCAATCGGCGAGATGAACCAGCGGCTCCTGTAAGAAAGGCATGCAAGACATGAATCAGATCGATCGAGAACATCCGGATTTCAAGCGGCAGCAGGATATGTTGCGCATGTACCGCGACTTATATGTGGGCGGAAGCCACTTTCGAGCCCAGGCCGCGCATTACCTGCTGCGGCGGCAGAAAGAGCCTTTGGATGTGTATAGCGAACGGTTATTTCGCGTTTTTTACGAAAATTACATCGGTTCTATTATCGACTGGTATCCGTCCACATTGTTTCGCCGCGGCGCCAGTCTGCAATTCGAAAGTGGAGACGAAGCTTCGCGGCACTTTCTCACCCAGTTTACCGATGACTGCGATTTGCGCGGGACGAGCCTCTCGGAGTTTTTGAGACAGTGCCTAAGCGAGGCACTGGTTGCGGGCAGAAGCCACATTCTGCTCGATTTTCCCCGGGTGCAAAAACCTCCGGCCAATCGCGCCGAAGAGGACGCGGCGGGCCTCTCACGGGCATATTTGGTGTGTTACCGAGCCGAGGATCTCATCAACTGGAGCCTTGACGAGCGAGGAGAGTACGAGTGGGTTGTCCTGCGCAAATCGATACGCCGCCAGCCGAGGGTCGATTCGCCGAAAGAAGTTGAAGAGACCTATTGGTACTACTTCGATAAATCGTCCTATCGCATATATCGACGGGTTGAAGACTCCAAGGATCATAACGCCCCGATCTCTCTGATTGCGCAAGGTAGCCATGCGCTTGTCTTGCAGCAGAAGGTTCCCTTATTCACGCTTGAGACGAGCGACAGCCTCTGGCTGATGAATAAAGCTGCACACCTTCAGTTAGAGCACTTTAATAAATCCAACGCTCTAAGCTGGGCAATCACAATGGGGCTGTTTGCCATGCCCGTGATTTATTCGGAGCGAGAGTGGAGCCAAATCGTCGGCGAGAGCTATTACATACAACTCGGCCCGCAGGACCGGTTTGGGTGGACCGAGCCGGATGGAAAAGTTTATCAAATAGCCGCAAGCAATCTCGAGACATTGAAAGAGGAGATCTATCGGGTTTGTTATCTTTCACAGGCCTCCGGGGAAACGCAAGGTGGACGGGCGCAATCCGCTCTGAGTAAGCAACTGGACTTCACGATCACCCGAGAGATTTTGCAGGCCTACGGAACGGTGATCAAACAATGCGCGAAGAAGATCCTCTCGGCGCTGCTCGAAGCCCGCGGAGATCATGCGACTTTTTCCATCTCCGGGCTTGACGAAGTGGATATTGCCGATTTTGGAACCGAGCTTGAGCAGGCATCGGCCCTGCTGAAGCTAGGGGTGAATTCGCCTACATTGAAGCGTTTAATGTTTCAGCGGCTCGCGTTTAAGTATTTGAACGACCTTCCGCAGGAATCCAAGGAAGTAATCGCGCGAGAGATCGATGCGCAAATCAAGAGTTAAAGGAGATGAAGATGTCCGAGCAAAAATCGATAGAGCAGGAGACGGCGGCGGACGATGTTCGCAACATCATCCGCCAGACGCTGCACGAATTTGTCCGCGCCGAACAGCAGAAAGCGGAGCCCGCTTACAAGGCGGAACTGCAGGAAGAGCGCAAGCGCCGGGAGACTCTGGAGCAAAGGCTTAATCAGCTTGTGGAAGAGAACCACAGGGCGCGTGCCGCCGCCGACGAGGCTGAACGGACTTCACAGATCCGCAGCGAACTACAGAGGCTGGGTGTTGCAAAGATCGATCTCGCCTTCCGAGCCGTAAAGGACGACATTATGCGGGGTGAGGACGGCCGGCTGCAGAGCAAAGGTCAAGACGCCAGGCCGCTTTCGGAGTATCTGACTCACTTTGTCCAGGAGAACCCCGAACTGCTTCCGGCTAGAATTGCGGGCGGCAGCGGCGCCATCCCGGGCGCCCGCAAAAGCGCGCAAATCGCAGAGCCGGTGGTTAGCCTCGAACAGATTAAACCAGGAATGAACAAAGAGGATCTGGACCGAGTGCGCCAGGAGATCTCTCGCCTCGCTACGCAGGCTTTGCGGGGCCTTTAGCAACTTTCCAGATTCCACAACGTCGATCTCGCGCACTCAAAGAAGGACAGCGTGTTGCACGGCGAGTAAGAGCAGTATCGCTCGCCGGCGCACGCTTTTTAATTAGGAGAATTCATGTCAACTATTACCTCAGCCAATTTGGCAAATGCAATCGTAAAACTGGTTGCCGCCGACGCGCTTCCCGCGCTGGTAGGAAACCTCGTCATGGGCAACCTTGTGAACCGGGACTACGAGCCCGTGCTGGCGCACGCAGGAGACACTGTCAACGTGCCCGTTCCGCCGGTACTTGTCGCCAATAACATCGCGGAAGGCGGCGCCGTGACGCCTCAGAATCCGAGTCTGGAAAGCGCTTCCATCGTGTTGAACACACACGCGGAGGCGACTTTCCAGATTCCGGATGTTACTAAGGCGATCGCCTTTCCCGATCTCTTGAAGACCTATATGCAGCCGGCGGTCATTGCGATCGCCGAACGCATCGAGACCGACCTGCTCAAGCTGTATAGCAGCTTTTCCGCGATCACGCCGATCGGGATTGCTGGAACGCCTCCGACCGAGGCCACCATCGATGCGGCGGAGACGGCGCTTTTCAGCGCGATGGTGCCGCCCAGCGCGCCCAAATATCTGGTCGTCGATTCCAACGCTTATTCGGCGATCCGGCAAATTCCACGTTTCAGCGAGTATTACTCCTCCGGAGAAGCCGGTCTGAAAGCACTTGTGGAAGGAAATGTCGGAAAAATGAAGGATTTCTTCATTTTCCGTTCGCAGTTTATTCCGGTTACCGGCACAAGCCCGGCAAATACGCATAATCTTGCGTTCACGCGCGATGCGATGGGCCTGGTGATTCGCCGGCTCCCGCAGCCGTTGCCCGGCACGGGCGCGGTGGCGGAATACGCCGAGATGGGCAACTTCGGCATTCGCGTGGTCATGAGCTATCAACCCAATCTGCTTTCGCAGCAGTTTACGGTTGACGTGCTTTACGGTTGTGGCGTGCTTCGCAATAACTTTGCGGTGCAGCTGAACAGCTAAGCCGGAAAGAGCCGGCGAAACCAGACGGGGCCGTGCTTGCGGCCCCTAACTATTTGGAGCCAGTTATGGATGTCAAAAACTACTATCGCAAAGTTCGCGAAATGGAAAATACATTGTGCGATGAATTTCTGCTCTTAGTGAGCCTCGAAACGCCAGACGGCGGAAAGCCGGGTGTCGTTTCCGAGGTGGCACGCCCGCTAGCCGCAAAGCTTCTTGTTGAAGGCCGCAGCGCGCTGGCGAGTGAAGAGCAAAAAGAGGCATACCGGCGTCAACAGGTCGCGGGACTCAAAGCCGCTGAGCAAGCCAAACTTGCACGAACCCTTCAGGTCGCGATTCTTTCAGATGGCGAGTTCCAAACCCGTCCGGTAAGAAAACCTTCGGGCGATTTTCCTTCGGAGAAGTAGGCTCGCAATGGCGCTATTTACCGATTTCGGAATCATCACGCTCGATGATCTGCTTACATTCGAGAACTCCATCGGACAGGTTGCGTCGGCGCATGGAATCGATGTCGATGTGAAGATCGCTCTCGCGACGAGCGAAATCGCCGAGCGCTTGAGGCTGTGGATCCTGGCACAAAGCCCGTATGAACCGATGTGGTTCAGCCCTTGGATGAACCGCAAGTTTCTGGATCTCGGAACTGTCGTTGTTAGCTCTGGCTTGCAGCGCTGGTTGTGTAGCAGCTCACTAGCGAAGATATTCGCGGAAGCATACAATGCGCAACTAAATACCCGGTTTCAGGCGAAATGGCAGGAGTACCAACAAGCAGCTAAGAACAGTGCGCAGATGGCATTTCGAGCCGGGCTGGGGATCGTCTCGAACCCGCTGCCGAAGCCTCCCACGCCTCTGCTCTCGGTCCTGACCGGAAACCTTCCCGCACAGTCCATTTTCATTCAGACGGCCTGGGTAGATCGGAACGGCAACGAGGGTTCGCCGAGTCCTGAAAACGGATTCGTCCTGGGCAACGACAGCAGCGTAACTGTCGCGATTCTCGCCAATACCGCAAGCGCTCCGCCTGCGGCCGCCGGTTGGAGTGTATACGGCGGAACGAGCGAGGGCAGCTTAACGCGGCAAAATGCGACACCGCTCGCGATCGGATCAACCTGGCATATGCCCGATTCCGGACTTGCTTTTGGAGGTGCGCCCGGAACCGGGCAGCGCCCCGACTACTACATTCACCTTTCACGCCAACTACAGCGAGGTTAGCAATGGCTCCACTGACGTTTTTAGCTGCAAAAAAAATCGCAAATCTTCTAACAGCAGGAGATGCTCTGAGCAACGAAATTCAATCGCTGTCATCCGCAAATAACGTTATTGTGCCTCTCATTTCGACTTCACAGGTCATATTGAGCTCGGTTGATCCACATTTGGGCGATGACAACGTTCAGTTGACCTATCCGCGCATTTGTATTTATCCCTGGACCGTGAAAAATACAAAGGCCGAAAAGTTCCGATCTTTTTCCGGCACCGTATCCGTGGTCGCGGAGATATGGGCAAGCGGAGACCTGGTGCAGCAGATCGATGAGTGGATTCACTTCTATGTCGAGGCATACACGCTGCTGCTGAGAGAGAACACCGGAGATTGGAAGGACGGCGTATTTTTCTCCGGAATTTACGACGTCCAGTTCCAGAGCCCTAAGGCCGGGGGACTGGGTTTTGTCGAATCCGCAAAGGTGACCTGTGTGCTGAACGCGAGCCTGAATTGAGGCATTGACCATGGGAAATTACATCTCTTCCAACGCGAACCGGTTTTACGTATCGCTCGAACAAAGTTACGGGCAGGCCGTTGCGGCCAGCGCCGCGAATCGATTCCCTGCAATTCAGTTGCAAGCGCAGCAGATCCTCCAGTATGGAAAGCGCCTCGACAAAACCGGATCGCGGACATTTTTGGGAGCACCGAAGAGCGCCAGACGGCAGACCGCATTCCAGGTCCATACCTATCTCACGTCCTGGACAGGGTTGGGACAGCCTTCTTACGGCCCGCTATTTCAGGGCGGACTGGGCGCGCAACCGATCCTTTCCAGCGGCCTTGTGGTTGCGAGCGTAATCGGCCCGGCCCAATTGGAGTTCACAACGCCACATGGTCTTTCTCGCGGCTCCGCCGTCGGATTCGAAAACGAAATTCGGTTTGTGACAGCCGCGCCCACCGCTGAGCAAATCACAATCAACGCTCCTTTCCTCACCACGCCAGGGCCCACAGCAGCACTCGCGCCTGCCGCTAGCTATGGCCTTTCGACCATGCTCCCGAGTGTGACGCTCTACGATTACTGGGATCCGGCCGCGATGGTCAGCCGAATCGTCACCGGCGCCGGCGTCGATACCCTGGACGTTTCCGTCAATGGCGACTACCATGAATTCGCCTTTAGCGGTCCGGCGTGCGACCTGCTCGATTCGAGCAGCTTCCTTCCCGGCTCGGCAGGTCTGAGCGCGTTTCCCGCGGAGCCGCAAATCGCGAGTTTCGACTATTCCATAGTTCCGGGGCAGCTTGGAGAAGTGTGGCTAGGAAGCGCCCTCAGCCAGTTCTATACGCTGACTGAAGCCACAGTACAGGTCAAGAACAATATCGACGTGCGTGACCGGGAGTTCGGCTCGTCTTACCCGCGCGCGCTCGCTCCGGGCGCTCGCGAGATCATTGCGGCCCTCAGTATTTTCACACAAGACGATACCCAGACCACATCGCTTTATGCGGCCGCGAAACAACGCACACAGATATCGGCAATGCTTCAGCTTGGGCGGCAACAAGGTGAGATTTTGGGTATCTACCTGCCGAGCATTACACCTGAAATTCCTCGATACAACGATACGGAAACGAGATTGCAATGGCAGTTCAGAAACAACCTTGCTCAAGGAACCGCGGAAGATGAGATTTACTTTGCCTTCGCATAAGCCATCGACTTACCAAAGCGTGCTCTGGTTAGAGAGCACGAAAGCGCCTGGGGTGCGGTACGCAGTACGCCGTATCTCGTTGGGGCAGCGTTTGGAACTCACGAAACGAGCGCTAGAACTTTCCTTACGCCACGATTTCCTCAAAGCGGGCGGCGACAGCGAGAAATTGGAGGCTGCTTTGGGCGACCTGCTGGTGGAGCGCCTATACCTGGAATGGGGCCTTGCCGAAATAGAAGGGCTCGCCATCGATGGCACCTCGGCCACGCCAGCGCTCCTTATTGAAAAGGGCCCCGAACCGCTGACGCGCGAGATACTGGCCTCGATTCAGGCCGAGCTTGGATTATCGGAAGACGAACGAAAAAACTCCTGATCGCATTCCATTTTCAGTTTTCTTCACCGGCCGCGTGGAACTGCGATACCTGCAGGTCGCGCGGCCTGGTGAGCATTAGAAATTGCGGATGGGTGGGCGGCATTGCACAAGCTGGAACAAAGCCGGTGTGGGGCCGTCGCGGCGTGTTTGCGGCCTCCTGTCCGAAATCGGAGATAACGGCGCAGAGCCTTTATCTCCTGGAGTATTTCCAGTGGTCGAAGCGGTTGGGAACCGGCGATATCTGGCAGTTACCGGCAAAAGCCGCCGACGCGCTCGCAGTATTAGAAGAAGCATGGCAAATGGAGAAGCAACATGGCCAAATCGAATAACTCATTTTCAAGTTTGTTTCGCAAAAAGCCGCTCACGAACCTGATGGGCTCAAACACCGGCGGGGCCGGAATCGCCGAGAGCTCTGAAAGAGCGCCGAGCCAAAACGGTTTGCGGGCGCTCTCAATCGGCTCGAAAGATGCGCTCACCGGTATTCAATTCGGCTCGCCGTCCAGCCCCGGTTCTACTTCTACTGCGGGCAGCGGCAGTTGGATCAATTTGTTGCAGCATACGGCTTCGCAAAGCCTGGCATCCGCCGCGAAGGGGAGTTTCAGCCTGGCAGACCTCGGCGGCATTGGATCGGTATTGTCCGGCATCTCGAAACTCTTCGACAGCGGCGGTGGCGCTGAGACATTACCGCCGCTGGTGAAATTTGGGCTTCCCAATCCAGTAGCGGAGACGGTCTCTCTGAACTCCAGCGGAAGCAGGACGGAAGCCCGCTCCACTGCCCAGACAAGCTCTGCTCCACTCACAGCCGCCCCCTCGAACCAGAGCGCTCAGATCGTCCAGGCGGTCAAACACGCTTTACTTACGTCCAGCTCTCTCAACGATGTCATTGCGGAGATCTAATGAGTACCTTCCCTCTTCTGGCTTCCGGCTCGGTTATGCAGTATCCCGCTCCCGTTACCAGCGGGCAGGGGGCGCAAACGATTCGCTTCCTTGACGGTTCGGATCAGCGCTATTTAATCCAGCGCAAACCGCTCCGCCAGTGGCAAATCCGTCTCGACTTGCTGAACGACGAGGAAATTCAACAGTTAGAAACATTCTTCGGGGCACAAAACGCGGACTACAGCGCGTTCACCTTCCCGGATCCATTCAGCGGAACAGACGTTCCGAACTGCCGGTTCGGTGAACCACAGCTTCTGACCGAATACGTGGCTACGGGCCTACATTCCACTTCTATCTGGGTCATCGAAACGTATGGGTAATCTCTTCTTTCCGCAGTTTTCTACCGGCACTGTGGCGCAATATCCTATTCGGAAGGCCAGAGTCGCGCGCACGATCACGAACATATTACCGGATGGAAGCGTGATCTTGTATCCGGATTCATCCGCTTCGCTCATGGGGTGGCAGCTTTCGTATACGAATCTGCCGCCAAACGACTGGGCCGCATTGCAAAACCATTTCTCGGTATGTTCCGGGCCTGTTCATGCGTTTACCTTCATCGATCCGACCGAAAACATGCTGGCATCCAGTTCCGATCCAAGCGGCGTGCCCTGGCAGCATCCGCCGCTGATTACGTTCACGCCGAATGCCGCGGACCCGAACGGAGGAACCGCCGGGTTCACGGTAACCAACGCCGGCCAGACGGCCCAGGAAATTACGCAGGCGCTTACTGTCCCGAGCGGCTATCAATATTGTTTTTCTCTCTACGCCATCAGTGTGCAACCAGGGACGCTCTCGCTTCTGCGCCGCGGCTCTCTCCAGCAAGACGTTAGCGAAACGCCGGTGGGTGCTTCCTGGAGCCGTTTGGTTTCGAGCGGCCGCTTGACCGATTCCGGAACAAGCTTCACGGCTGGCATCTCGCTCGCGCCTGGACAGCAAGTCACTATCTTCGGACCGCAACTGGAGCCCCAGATCTCTCCCTCAGGGTACCGGCCGACCACGCAACGAGGAGGAGTCTATGCAAACGCCCACTGGACCGAGGAGCGGCTGACTGTGGCCGCAGAGGCCCCGGATCTTTTCTCTACTTCATTCACGATCGAAGCGGCAATACCCGCATAGGAGCCTCTATGGGAACGATTAATCAGATCAAACAGCTTGCCGAAACCGATACGCCGCTGTTGTTCTTTGAATGCACGCTTCCATCGGGCGATATCGAATACTGGAGCACGCATTCGCTTGTCTTCAACGGCCAGCAGTACCAGGCGCGCGTCCTTAGGCACAACCTGTTCGATCTGCAGCTCTCCGCGGGGGACGCGATGGACGGCATCAGCCAGCTCTCGATCACCTTGGCGAATGCGGATTCGGCGATCTCGGAGCTCAATGCGGCGATCGGGCTGAAGGGCACGCAACTTACCGTTCGATTCGCATTCGCCGATCTGACTTCCTCTTCGATTACGACAGAAACCACGACCCTGTTCCGCGGGGTTGCCGGCGATCCGGACGAAATTACCGAAGATTCACTCACATTGAGTTTTACAAACAAACTCTGCCTGCAGCGAATTCCTCTGCCCGAGGTTCGCATCCAGCGTTCCTGCCCTTGGGCCTTTCCGAGCTCGATTAACCAGCGAACCGATGCGTTAACTGGCGGCGCCGCCGGCCGCTATTCGCGATTCTATCGCTGCGGCTACTCGGCAGATGTTGCGGGCGGCACGGGAAACCTCACCAGCGGCCTGGCATTCACCTCCTGTAACAAATCACGCGGCGATTGCCAGGCCAGAGGCATGTTTGATGCAGATACTTCCGGCCACTCCACACGGCGCTTCGGCGGATTCGAGTTTGTGCCTTCGCAGATTACGGTTCGCACGGCAGGCAAGAGCACAAGTCACTTATCACCACTTGAAGAGAACACGGCCAAATATAACGATCCTGTCCCGATCGTATACGGAACCGGATGGATCAAGGCGCCCATCAATTTTGCACGAAACGACGGCAATCTGACACATATCGAAGCGCTGCTCGGGATGGGAACCATCGAAGGCGTACTGAAGGTAGTCGTCAACGACATCGAAATTCCGATGGGCGTGCCGGGGCAAGACATGACCGTCACCGGATGGTATTCGGTGGTCACAACCGGCGCTAGAGAGGGAAAGTTCAACCTGGATTTTATCGATTCAGCCGGCAATCCGTTGGGCGATCCCTATGGAAGCATCGCCGTGCTTTCAACTGTTGTACCGAACCGGATCGCGAGCGGCAGAGGTCTTCCGAACGTCGAAGTGCTGATGCAAGGCATACACATCGATAGTTATAACCCGGATGGGACGTTTCAAGCAACCGGTTACAGTAACAACCCGGCTTGGGTCGTTCTGGACATCCTCCGGCGCAGCGGCTGGTCGCTTTCCGATATCAATCTCCCCACGTTCGCCTCCTCCGCTGCATATTGTGCGGAACTAATTGGCACAACCGATTTAAACGGGCAATCGATCCAGGTTCCGCGCTTTCAATGCAATCTCGTTCTGACGAAACGGCAGAGCGCGGCGGTCGTGGTTCGCGGCATCCGCGTAGCGTCCGGTTTGATGCTCCGCTACGGAGCCACTGGCCTGCTCGAATTGTTGCCCGAAACGGCCATTCCACTGCAGCAGCCGGTGCTCCCGGACGGCAGCAATGCAGTGGAACAGCTTCAGGGAGGTTGGCCGGCATACGAATTCAGCGACGCTTCGGCGCCGTTTTCCGGAATCGTTCGCAACTCGAATGGAGCTTCTACGGTTCGGCTAACCTCTCGCGGCGTTGCGGAGACATCGAACCGTCTCAGCGTGGAATTCCAGGACGAATCCAACGAATATCAGCAGGACAGCTTATCGTTAGCCGACGCAGACGACGCCGCGCTGATCGGTTACGAAATCAGCAGTCACTCGACCGCACTGGGACTTGCGAACTTCAGCCAAGCTACACGAGTTCTCCTCCGCCAGTTAGATCAGTCAACCAAGGGGAACTTATTTGTTGAATTTCAAACCAGCTTTCGGGCGCTGAAAGTGCGCCCGGGGGACATTATCACGCTGACGTATTTGAAAGAGAATTTCGTTCGCAAGCCCTTCCGCGTGGTCACGCTCTCGCCGTCGCTGAATTACCAGATCGTGACCGTGCTGGCTCAGGCGCACGACGATGGCTGGTACAGCGACAGCCCGGCCATGCTCGGGGGAGCCGGAAGGCAGCCGGCGGCGCAAACAGGCACACCGCGGCCATTGATCGGATTGCTGCCGCACGACGCTAACGGGACGTTCGAATTCTTCGATTTCAAGGCCGAGGACCAATTACAAGTGCAGGCGGGAGGCGCGGCAACGGACCTTCTGACCGTTTCGTTTTCGCAACCGGCAAAGCCGCACTCCAATTCGCCCAGTCTGCCTCTTGTCGGCCTTTCTCCCGAGTATGTGACGGCGAGCGGCACACTTCCCGCCGGCGCGATCTATTATTACGCGGTCACCGCCGTCGATGCGGCCGGCAACGAAGGGGCGCTTTCGTTTACGATTCGCGCGGCGGTCCCTTCCGGTACCGATTCCAATTCGGTGACGATCACAGGGCTGAGTTTCCCCGTTTCGGCGTCCACATTTCACGTTTATCGAGGCGCGGCGCCCCAAACACTCTACCGAATAGCCAGCAGTGTCCCCCGCCCCGCGGATGGTACCTTCACGGACTCCGGCCTGCCCCCGCAGCCGATCGGCCCGCCGGATGCAAATTTCGACCATGCGAATTTCTACTACCGTTTCGAGCACGCTGGGCCGTTCCCCACAACGATCGCGTCTGCAACCACGATTGGCTCCGACGGAATGGGAGCCACGAATCTTGCCTATGCGGGCATGGTTGTCCGGATTATCGAAGGCGTTGGCCGAGGCCAGGAGCGTTCTATCGCCACCAATAACGTCACCACTCTGACCGTAACGCCCGATTGGTCGGTGACTCCCGATACGACGAGCGTCTTCGTAATTGCAGAAAATTCGTGGAGCTTTGCCGCGGTATCGGCAACGACGCCCGTGCGGTTTGAGGCGCCGTATGAAACGGGCGCCGTGATTCAAATCTCCGGCCGTGGCGCCAATGTGCAAGACCAGGAGGGAGATCCCGAGCTGTGCCCGCTCACTCGCTGGACTCTAGGCGGCCAACAAAGTAACAGTGGAGTTCCCGCCGCCCCGACCTTCAGCCTGGATGCTCCCGGAGCAGGAGAGATGACGGTTTCCCAGATCGGATTCACCGATCTCACGAACGTCGGATCGATTGCAACAAGTACCTTGCAAGTGTTCTATTGGAACGAATTACAAATGCCCACGACCTACTCCCTGGCCGCGGCCTTGGACGCCAGCAGCACAACCGTTCAACTGACCCAAATCGACGCGAACGCGGCATCCGGCAGCGTGATTCAAGTGGACGCGGAATTAATGACCATCTCCGAAACAAACCCCTCCGCAAACACTTACACCGTGACTCGGGCCGCTCTTCAATCAACCGCGGCCACGCATAATAGCGGAGCCGGCGTGTTGCATTTGTCCGACTCCACGCTGGTGCTGCCGTTTGCCGCGGGCTTTTTTGACAGCCGCTCCGCAGGAAATTACTTGGCGACCTTCGACTTGCCGGACGCCCGTATATCCGCAGCAACCCTCTTCGTTACGAACTCATTTGGCAATAGCCAGCCGACTCGGAGCTGTTACACGACCGGAGCAGATATGGGCTTGCGCACGCTATCGGGCGGGCAGTTTTCGTTGCAAGTGAATGGCGTGCTGGCAACACAAACACAAGCGGCGCCGCCACTCGTTATTGCGGCGTCACATGCCGTCAGGGACATTCGCGCAACCATCGGACAGGCGCCTGCAGGGTGCTCTGTCGGCATCGGCATTTTCCAGAACGGCGCCGAATATTGCAATCTGATCATTGATGCAGGGAGCACAACTTCGGCGGTAGTCACGGGGACAGACCTTCCGCCGCTCACAGAATCTGCACTTCTTACCTTGAACGTGACACTCAACATGACCGATCCAACGGCTTTCAGTCCTGGACGTGACCTTACGGTCACCATCCGCCTTTGATATGTCCGAACAGATTTACAAACTGAGTCCGCACCGCGATTTGCAGTGCTATTTCTACATGCCCTCGGCGATCGCAGCCATGAGCGGGGCTACGGCCGATGGCTTCACGCTCTCGGGAACCTGGCGGCAGCAATTCGATTGGGCCGTCGTCGAGTGGAACCGCGACAACGTTTTCGAGCATCCGGCGCTCCGGTATCTGCCCGATGGCGATCTGAGCGGACTGCAACTCACCTATCAGGAAACGCGGACTAACTGTATTCCTTTTGAATCGTCGCTCTATCCGACCGTAGATTGGCCCAGCTTACGAATCTGGGCGGATGACGCTTCAGCAAACGAACAGATCTATTATGTCAGCTTGATGGAGCACGCGACTCCAGTCGCCGGGTCCCATGAGCCGGCGCAAGCGACGATGACTATCAGAGGAACGGTAACCGCCGGTAATGTGATTTGTATCTGCATGCCGACCTCGTCACAGAGCGGCTATGCCGAACAGCACTATTCGTATGCGTTGACGGCTTCCGATACCCTCGCCACCGCAGCGGCAGCGTTGGCGAACACGATGAGCACGCAATCGCTGGGATGGACCGCGACCAGCAACGATGCAAGCATCACACTCACCTGGGCAGGCAGCCTCGGAGCGAACGGAAATCGCATCACGGTATATGGAACTGTGAGTGCGGCTTCCACCGTATTCTGGGCCGATCCGGTTGTTACCCTGAGCGGCGGCGCCTTTCCGGCTACTTATCAGATCACGCTGAATTTTGGCTCGCTCACAGGTTATACCCAACCGGCGAGCGTTTCCGGGCAGACAGCGGTTCCAATTCCAACATCGAATATCCGGAAACTGCGATGGACTTGGGCGCCCGACGTACAGCCCGGGAGTTTCACTCGCACGCCGTTCACCGTCTCGATCGCAAACTGGGTCGTTACGGGAACCGGACGACAATACGTTGTCGCGGGTCCAGGGAGCCGGCGCATCGAGGACAGCAATCCTTCCGTCGCGTATTCCGGCGCCTGGGCAACGGACACTCCGGGGAATTATTCGGGCGGCACGATTCGCCATACGAGCACTGCCGGAGCCGCATGCTCTATCACTTATAGCGAGGCCGCGGCGCATCAATTGTATCTTGGCTCCCGGCGGCTCGCCAGCGGCGCATCCGCAAAAGCTGCCATCGATGGCCGGCCGGCCGGCCAATTTGATCTGGCGCTGCCGGGCGAGGATGTTTTGGTTCGCTTGAGTCTCGGAAACGTTCCCGCCGGAAGCCACACCGTCACCTTCACACACAATGGCCCGGATGGAAATCTGGCGTACTTCGACTTTTTGGAGATTGCCTATCCCAGCGGCGATCTTCCGGATTTTTCCAACAACCAACAACTGGCATTGGCGACGGATTGGGATACGTACCACTCGCAATCCTTGCCGGCAGAGCGCACCGCATGGATCGTTCAGAAGCTGGGCTTCACCGGACGCGTGAACCACTACGCCGGCGCGCTCTGGTTCTACGATCTCGTGCTGCCTGGACATGTATACAATTCGGCAACAGTGACTTTCACCCAGGCCAGCGGTGAGGTTACAGGGAATCTTATTTTGTCTATCGATTCCGCGGCGGTCGAGCATTTGAACTTACCTTGGGATACGGCCGGGACGGTCGCGCAAGCCTTCGCCAATCTCCTCAACAACGGATACACGCAAGTCTGGGCGGCGGCAAGCGGCGATCAATTGACAATAACGCAGCGCGCGCTCACCCCGTGGCCTGGTCAGCCGGACGCGGCGCCGCAGCTTACTCTATCCATTTCCGCCAGCCCGGATAGTCCTATTTCCGGAACGATCTCTTCCGATGTCCTTTCCGGCGGCGCACCTGGGGCGCCATACGATGCAACAGTAGATCCATCTCTCCTTGCCGAGACCGGTTATTGGCGCACGGATCTCACTGCGACGTTGAATCAGGCTGCAGACGACTGGTCGGCTGCCTATTTCAAAGCTCTCGCGGGTTATCGCATCGATGTGGTCACTTCGTTCAGCACCGAACTGAAGAATGCAGATCCCAATGCCGGTTCCGGCCTGGCGCAGAGGCGCATCGACGGAAGCCCGGTCATCGTGGCAACTCCGGCAGTCATGACGAATTTTTCACCAATCTGCACGCAGTTCTGGACCAGCATCTACTTAGCGATGGCTGGATTGCAACAAGCGGCCGGACTGATGCCTTATTTGCAGTTCGGCGAAGTTCAGTGGTGGTACTATCCCTGGAATCGGAGCAGCACTGAAACACCGGTGAGCATGCCGTTTTACGATTCCTATACGATGCAGCAATTTCAAGCAAAATACGGCGTCGTCATGCAAACCATTCCCGATGAGAACGCGGACCCATCGCAATATCCGAACGAAGCAGCATTCCTGCCCACGCTGATTGGCGCGCATACGGCGGCGATTCATGCAGCAGTCGGTTCACAGTTCTCCGATTGCCGATTCGAGGTACTGTATCCGACGGACACGAACAACACGGCACTGAACCGGCTGGTGAATTATCCGGCCGAAGACTGGACGCCACAAACTCTGAACTGCCTGAAAACCGAGAGCTTCAGCTTTACAAATGCGAACAATCTCGACCTCAGTGCGTATTCAATGGGCGTGAGCGCAGCCAAAGGATTCTCGAATGCGCAGCGGAGCCATTTGGTCGGTATCGGCAACGCGCAGACGGCCTGGGGGAAAGAAGCCGACCTGGCCCAGTCGCAAGGCATGCAGCCGGTAGTGCTGTTTGCGCTCGATCAATACTGCCTGATCGGCTACCCGCCTCCGCCATTTGTGAAATCGACGCGATCGGACCGGCAGGGCTAAGATAGTCGCTTCATGATCTATGCGGTAACGGTCGCCATCGTCGTGCTGGCGCTTTGCGGAATCACCGCATTTCAAGCGCGGCGAGTCAAGAACGAAACCGATTTTCTGGTGGCGGGCAGGACGCTGCGCTGGCCGGTGCTGGTTTTCACGCTGCTCTCCTCCTGGATCGGCGCTGGGAGTCTTCTGGCCGGCGCGGAAAATGCCTACAAGAACGGCTTCGTGGCGCTTTGGCAGCCGCTCGGCGGCTGGGTCGGCCTGCTGATCATCGCGGTGATCGCCGGCCGTGCGCGGCAGTTCGGGCAATATACGGTTCCCGACCTGCTCGAAGCGCGCTTCAACTCGACCGCTCGCGTGCTGGCGACCATCGCCATTGTCATCTCCTACACCGTGATTACGAGTTATCAATTGATCGGCGGCGGAGATATTCTGCATTTGATCTTTCCGCAGATTTCCGGGCGAGCCGGTTTATATATAGTCGCGGCATTTGTCATTCTCTTTACCGCATCGGCCGGCATGGCTTCGATTGCCTATCTGGATCTAGTCATCGGATTGATGGTAACCATCACAGTCATTATCGCGGTTCCGATCTTACTAGGTCGCGTTGGCGGCTGGTCCGCCGTACGAACGGCGCTTCCCGCAACACACTTCGAAGTGCTGGGAAATTACTCGCTTGGCGGAGCCGTTGGACTGGCGCTGCCTACCATGCTCTTATTGATCGGCAATCAAAGCATGTACCAAAAATTCTTTTCCGCCCGATCGCAAAGCGACGCACATAAATCCGTCATTGGCTGGCTGATCGGAACGATTATTCTCGAAACCCTGCTGGTGGCGGTGGCCGTTATCGCCAGCGCAAAGATAGACACCAGCAGACCCCGTGAGATCATCGCCCTAACCGCGAAAACCAAGCTTCCGGTTCTGCTCGGAGCCATTTTGATGGGCGGCGTATTCGCAAAGGTCATCTCAACCGCGAATAACTATCTATTCTCTCCTGCGACCAACCTGATTCACGATGTCTACGAGCGATTTATCGACCACGAGGCCACGGAACGGCGCAAGTTACTCGTCTCCCGAACGGTTGTCGTTGTGCTCGGATGTTTCGCAATTCTTCAGGCGACTCAATTTCAATCCGTGCTGCGGGCGTCGCTTTATGCCTATACGATTTATGGAGCGGCCGTCACGCCGGCCGTCATGGCCGTATTCTTTTCGAAACGAACCACCGCGGCGGCAGCGGTCAGTTCGATTCTTCTCGGCACAGTCGTGACAGTCGGATGGGAAATGATGCAGAAATACGGCCCGGGGCAAATTCAGCAGGCGATCGGCGGGATCGATGCCGTTTATCCCGCCCTGACCGCTTCGATCGCGAGCCTGGTCCTGGTCAGTCTCTGGAAACCCGCCCCAACGACGAATGGGAAGTTGCCTGAAATGAATCGGGTATACGGCCGCAACGGGCAATAGTCCGCCCCGCTGTCACATTTTCGGCTTGAGTCGATCCAATCTGCGAGGAAGATCCATGTCTCAATCGGAATCCAAAGTCACGTTGAATTTCAATAAGCTGGTGAGCCGCGAAAGCGCCGAAGGCGGGGCGAAAAGGTCAAAGGCCGCGCACAGGTAAGATTTCTGGAGGATAATACAAAGAGCAAAACTATGGCAACAGCTAACGTAACCGAAGCAGAGGTGAGGGTAAAGCAGGCCCTTGCGACTCCAACCGATCTCAGCCAAGAAGGCGTCGCAAAAATTTCGGATGCGCTGCGGGAATTGCTTGCCGATGTCTTCGCACTGTACGTCAAGACGAAGAACTTTCATTGGCATATGAGTGGCAGCCACTTCAGGGACTACCATCTGCTGCTCGACGAGCATTCGCAGCAGATCTTCGCCATGACGGACGACATCGCGGAGCGAGCCCGCAAAATCGGCGGAACGACACTGCGGTCGATCGGCGATATCTCGCGACATCAAACATTGAAGGACAACAATGAAGAGTTCGTGCCGCCCGACGAAATGCTGAGAGAACTTTGCAACGATAACCGGCACTTGACGGAGTCGCTGCGCTCCAAACACGAAATCTGCGATCGCTACCACGACGTCGCTACCGCCAGCATGATCGAACTCTGGATCGACGAGAGTGAGCGGCGGACTTGGTTCCTGGCCGCTACCGAAGGCGGCGCTAAAGCGCTAAGTGTTGGCAAGACGTCATAAGAGTACCTATAGAACTGATAAAAGGTCCTACTAAGCCCTTCCCGATCCCGTAATTTTGCTTGCCGCGGCTTGCAGAATCTGCTACAGTGTATTCCAGATTTTTCGATGCAAGCTGGTTGTATTCTCGCGAGCCCGAATGGCGAAAGGGGGGCTCTGCTCTCTTTGTGCCTGCAGGACGGGGGAACGGGCATTCATCTCGCATCAGCAATCACAGGAGATATGCAGTGAGAGAAAAAGGTGTTGTGAAATGGTTTAATGCCGCCAAGGGCTATGGATTTATCCAGCGCTCCAATGGCGACGATGTCTTCGTGCATTTTTCAGCCATCCAAATGAATGGCTACCGCACGCTCGAAGAGGGCTCGGAGGTGGAGTTCGAAGTCAAGCGCGGCCCCAAGGGCTTGCAGGCTGAGAACGTCGGCCGCCCGTAGATACAAACCAGCATTGTGTGTGGGCCGCCGCTCGTGCATACGACCGGCGGCCTTTCTGTTTTTTGAGCCGGCAGCAGTCAGGATTCAGCAATCAGTGGCTGACCGCTTCGCGCAATGCTTCTTCCAGCCCGGCCAGGCCTTTCCTGCGATACACGTCCGCCAAATGCTGCTGCTCCGGCGAAGCCGACAATTGCCGCCGCAAGGAGGGATCGCTGGTCGCCG
The DNA here is from genome assembly GCA_050746645.1 of Bryobacteraceae bacterium. Lineage (GTDB taxonomy): Bacteria > Acidobacteriota > Terriglobia > Bryobacterales > Bryobacteraceae > Bog-105. The sequence continues at coordinate 19,586 of JBOGMI010000466.1, forward strand.
CTTGAATATCGGCGCGCGTCGGAATCCACAGTTTACCGTCGGCGAACTCCACGTCGTTCACAAACGCCATGAGCGATCCGATCGTCATCGGCTCTCCCGCCGGATGCGAGAAACGCAATGCGCCGCGCTCCGCCATGGTGGCGGTCTGTACCGGCGCGATGTGCGCCAATGTCGGCACTGCGCCAGCCACAAATTCCCTGCCCCGCGCATCGCGCACAATCCAGCCCATATCGATGCTGCGCACGGTTTTTCGCGAATAGTTGACCACCTCGATCCGCGAAGCGCTGACCTCGTTGCGAGACACCCGCGCAGCGCCGCCCACCGGCTCTACCGGCGCTCCTGGGAACGAGAGCGCCTCCACTTTCACGGCTCGTGTAACCCGGGTACCGGGTTTGCGCAATAACTCCAAGCCAAGCTGTTGCGGGGTGGAATCCGATCCGGAATTCAAATCGCGCACTGCTTCTTCGGTCCTGCCGGTCGCGAGCAGATGCGCCAGATAGTGCCGGTCCCGACGTCCCTCCAATTCATACAAAAGCAAGGCGCGATGCGAGCCCAGCGTATCCGGCCCATAGGCCGTCAGATCGCCGAATAAGGCACAATCGAGCGAGATTTTCAAGATGGCACCGTTGTGCGGTGGGCCGCCAAACGGGCGCTTCAGTTCCATATTGATGTGCACCGGGAATGAATCTCCGGGCTGGACATCCAGGTTCGGCATAGTAACCGAACCTTTGCCTCCGGGTGTGAGATCTTCCGCCTGCACCAGCAGCGTTAAGCCGGAAATGACCTTTTTGCCCGTGTTGCGCAGCCTCAGCAGCGCGTGCAGATCGAGCGCCATGGAGCTGCCTTCGACGCGCGCGGTGGTGGGCCCCAAGGTAAACGAACTGACCAGAACCGGAGAATCGCTGGGAAAGGCGAAGCTCACCCAATGCGCCGCGCCGGCCGCCGTGGCACAGGCGCCTGCCGCGAATCCAAGAAGGGTCATCATGAGAGCGCGCCGCATGATATTAGTGCCCATACACGTTGGTGATGGTCACCTCTCCGGTTTCTTCGTCGATGTAGCGCGCAGACACGCCCGGACCGCCCGCGAGCGAAACGACGGCGGAAGCCGGGTGCAGCATCGTCAAACTGGCCCCCTGGCTCCAAACCGCGATCCCTCCCGGCGTGGTTTCGATAATCGTTCCCGCATTCGCTCCTCTGCTTTGCGCGATCAGAGGCGGCCGCTTCGGCGAGTGCACAAGCCACGTCACGATGAAGATTGCCGCCACAGCCACAGCAGCAAGAGCGCCGCGCCATCGACCGATGTGTTTGCGGCCGGTTCTCTCGACGCAACGGGCCGCCGCCACTCCAACCGCAACGTTGCCGGTCATCTCGCGCTCCAGGCGTTTCCAATGCGCCAGCGGACCGATGCGGGCGAGCGCCTGCTCTTCCGCCGAGCGCTTCAACGCCGCGCCGGCCGAGCGGAACGCCTCCACTTCCCGGCTGCAAAGCCCGCAACGGCGCAGGTGCCCATTGGCTCGCCAAATCGCGAACCTGCTTAAGTCGCCGCTCGCATACAGCGCCAGCGTCCGAAGGCTCGGATGCGATCCCGTGCTGTTGTTCCGGCCCTCCATCATTTCCTCGCGTCCCAATAGCGTCTGAACTTAATCCGCGCGTTGGCAATATGCGAGCGCACGGTGGCCATCGAGCAGTTCATCTGCCGCGCCACCTGTTCGGCGGGAATATCCTCCACATCCCGCAGCAGCAGCGCCATCCGTTCCCGGCCGGTGAGCGTGGCAAGCGCATCTTCCAGATACAGCTTGCGCTCCCCGCGCAGCAGAAGCTGTTCCGGAGTTTCCCCGGGCGCCGCAAAGGCGTCCGGCAATTCGCTTACGTCGCTGAAGGAGATGCGCCGGTTGCGGCGCAGAAAATCGATCGCGGTATTGGTCGCAATGCGCGAAAGCCAGTTCGCCGTCTTGTCCAGATTCTTCAGTTGCGACTGCCGTTGCAGCGCCTTGATAAAAGTTTCCTGCGTGAGATCCTGCGCGTCGTCGCTATTGCCGACGATACGGTAGATCAGCAGAAAGATGCGCCGCAGATGCTGCTCGACGAACCGCGTCTGAGCTTCAGTTTCGGCCTGCGATGGCGAATCGGCGATCGGAGATCGGTGCTCCACACTCACACGTTCCCTCGCGCCGGCGCTCTGGCGTTCTTCCGCGCGCTGCGCATGCCACGCCTGGTCTGCCGCTGCCAATCCCACTAAGGAGATGACGCGCCTGTTCCACAAACGTGCAGACCGGCCTGCCTGCCGACGCTATCTTAAAAGTATATGAGACCCGTCGCCGTGATCGGGATTGGGAAGACCCGTTTCGGCGCTTTCCCGGACCGCGATCTGCGCTCGCTCGGAAGCGAGGCGGTTCGCAGCGCGCTCCAGGACGCGGGTCTTGCGCCCCAAGCCATCGAAGCATTCTATCTGGGCAATTTCGCCGGCCCCGCATTCGCCGGCCAGAACCACCTGGCTCCGTACATCGGCGCGGCCGCGGGATTCGAACGCATTCCCGCGACGCGTATCGAGGATGCCTGTGCCTCCAGCGGATCGGCATTTTTTCATGCCTGGCAAAGCGTGGCGGCCGGAGTTTACGATCTGGTTGCCGCCGCGGGCGTCGAACAGATGACCTCGCAGCCCACGCCGCGCGTGACCGAAATTCTCGCCGGCGCCGGAGACATGTCGGGCGAAGGCCGTGCCGGCGCCACCTTCCCTGCCTTGTTCGCCATGATCGCGCGCCGTCATATGCACGAGTTCGGAACCACGCGCGAGCACCTGGCCGCAGTCGCCGTCAAGAACCACGCCAACGGCGCTAAGAATCCTTACGCGCACATGCGCAAAGTGATTACGATGGAGCAGGCGCTGGCGGGCAAACCGGTTGCCGAACCGCTCACCGTTTACGACTGTTCGCTCATCAGCGATGGCGCCGCCGCGGTCATCCTGGCGCCGCTCGACCGCGCACGCGAATTCACTTCACGCTATGCGCGCGTTCTCGCCGTCGCGCAAACCTCGGACCACGTCGCGCTCGATTCGAAATCCGACATCACTACCTTTCCCGCGGTAAAATCTGCGGGCGAAAAAGCTTATGCTACGGCGGCTCTCGGCCCGCGCGATATCGAATTCGCCGAATTGCACGATTGTTTCACCATCGCCGAAATCGTCGCCAGCGAAGACCTGGATTTCGTAGCGAGAGGCGAAGGAGGGCCGTTTGCCGCGGCTGGCTGTTCGGCGATAGGCGGCCGTTTGCCAATCAATACCAGCGGCGGCCTGAAATCCAAAGGGCATCCGGTCGGCGCCACCGGCATCGGGCAGTTGTGCGATGTCGTCGTCCAATTGCGTGGAGAGGCAGGCGATTTGCAAGTCGATCGTCATCGCATCGGACTGGCGCAAAATCTCGGCGGCTCGGGCGCAACCTGCGTTGTCACTATTCTGGAAGCCGCATGACCGGAGTCGTTTATACCGAAACCGTAGTTTTCGCCGCGCCCGCCCAGTATGCCGCCGAGGCGCCTTACCAAATCGCCATTGTCGATCTCGACGACGGAACGCGGCGCACCGTGCGGATTGTCGCAAAAGAAGCTCGCGACCGGGTACAAGTCGGCGACCGCGTCGTCTATCGGGAAGAGCGGGACGGAATTGCTTATTACTGTAAGCGCTTATAATTAACCCGGAGAAATACTGCTCTAAATTTTATTGGACCGGAGCCTAATTTCAGGTTAAAATTCAGTCATCCCGGAGGGGACCCGAATGATCGACGACCTGACGGAAATTTATGAGACTTTCGAGGAAAAGCTCTATGAGCTGCCGCGAAACATCTCTGCAATTCAATCCATTTCAGACCTGGACGGCCAAACGCGCCTGGGAATGATCCTGCAACTCCCCGAAGGAGCGGAAGTGCGCGTCTGCGCCCCAGGCTTCAACGAACGAACGGTAAAAGTGTCGTGGGAGGGCGGCTTCTACTACATCTTCCGCGAGGATATCGACGCCGAAGCGGATGTCGCGCAATCGATTCGAGCGCTCGCGTCGGCGCTTTAAGCAAGCCGGTTCGAAAACCGGCTGCCCTGCTCTACCATCTGGATTCGCATGTATCGGAATGCCAGGAAAGTAGATCCATGGAAATGTGCGAATCCATTTCTGGTTGTCAGGTGTGCTTTTTCTCGCGCCGATTGCAGGCTCCTATGCCGCTTCCATTGGTCCTGTGAACAATCTAGTGGTCTTCGGCGATAGTTTATCGGACGACGGCAATGCCCTCTTTCTCGAAAATGCCTATAAGACGATCCACGGCTCTTACCCAACAGACGTGACGGTTCCGATTCCGCCGAACTACACCGCAGGCAAATTCACCGACGGCCCGGACACCACTCCGGCTGCCACAAATGGCCCAACCGGATTGTGGATCGATCAATTTGCTTCCAAGATGGGCCTGACCCAGCCGCAGGCATCGTACCTGGGCGGCTCCAATTATGCCACCAGTGCGGCGCAAACCGGGCACAATTCGGCATTTCCGCTCGGGGTGCCCTATCTGCAAGACCAGCTTGGGCTGTTCACGCTCTCCCCCCATCCCGGCGGTGTCCCGGCAGACTCGCTGTACGTCTTTTGGGCCGGCGCGGACGATCTTTTTGCGGGCGGAAGTGGCACCGATGCGGCAAATAACATCGCCAGCTACATCTCCAGCTTGAACGGTGCCGGAGCGAAGTATTTTCTGTGGCTGAATTTGCCGAATCTGCCGGTTCTGAGCGGGTCCGGAGCATTCGACACGCAATATGCGGCGGATCTCGCGGCGCTGCAGAGCAGCGGCATCGATGTAGTCGGTGTCGATGTGAACGCATTAGCCGGCGCGATTCTGGCCGATCCCTCCGCTTACGGGCTCACCAATGTCACGGATCCGGCATGGTGTGGTCCAGGTCATCTGCAGGATTGCGCGACAAACGATCCGAACGACTTTCTGCTCTGGGATGGCGTCCATCCGACGACGGCGACGGATGCTCTGATCGCGCAGCTCGCCTATAACGACGTGCTCGCTTCGAGCCCGGGGGCCAGCGTTCCCGAGCCGGCGGATGCGGCGCTCGTCCTGGTCGGAATTCTACTAATGTGGTGGGTATCCCGGCGGCGGCGCTTCCGTTCCCCATGCCGCCTTGCGGCTGACTCTGCCCTTTCGGTACGAGATACATCTGCTCATAGATCTTCTGCAACTGGTTCTTCATCTTCTTGAGTTTTTCGAATTCCGCCAATCCGCGATCTGCGCAAGGACAGGCCAAAGGTCTTTTTCACTGCCCACCCCATTGCGCACCGCAAAGGAGTTGTGATATATTTCCTTTGGGACAAACAAAGGAATGCCTCCGATCAAATCCGAAGTGCTGCAGGGCACGCTCGACCTGATGGTTCTGAAAACGCTGGATGCCATGGGTCCTCTGCACGGCTATGGAATCGCCCGGCGGATCGAGCAGTTGAGCGAAGAACTGCTCCATCTGAATGAAGGAACTGTCTATGCCGCGCTACTGCGGCTGCTGCAAAACGGCTGGATCGCTTCGGAATGGGGAGCATCGGAGAACAACCGAAAAGCCAAGTTTTATTCCATGACGAACTCCGGCCGGAAACAGCTTGCTCGCGAGACAGAGAGTTGGGAGCGCATCTCCGGCGTGATCGGCCGCGTGCTGCAACTGGAGAGAAGCAAATGACCTGGCACGCTGTTCTGTCACGGCTTCGCGCCTCATTCGTTTCGCGGCGGCCTGACGAGGACGAAGCCGAAATCCAAGGGCATCTCAAGCTGCTGGCGGAGCGTTTCGAGCGCCAGGGCATGGCTCGGGAGGAAGCGGCGTTTGCGGCGAAAAAGCAGTTTGGCGGCGTCACCCGGACCAAAGAAAACCTGCGCGAGCGCCGAGCGTTGCTGCAGTTTGACGTTTTGCTGCAAGATCTGAAGCACGCCTTTCGCCAGGTCAAAAGGCGCTCCCGGCTTCACCGCGACTGCCGCGTTGACGCTGGCGCTGGGAATCGGCGCGACCACGGCGGTTTTTAGCGTTGTCAATAGCGTACTGCTGAAGCCGCTTCCTTATCCGCAGCCGCGGGAACTCGTCGCGCTTCGGCAACTCGCTCCGGGCGCCGGAGGACTGGCAA
>JBOGMI010000467.1:0-3746 GCA_050746645.1 Bryobacteraceae bacterium
AATTCCCGGCGGTGGGCAATCGCCCGGCCCTGACCATCCATTGGTATGACGGAGGCATGCGTCCAGAGCGGCCGGCCGGCCTTCGTCCGGAAGATCGCCACTTCTTTGAAGGCGGCGAGGAGAACGAAGGCGTCATGTATGTCGGCGACAAAGGCTTCTTGCTAGCCGGATTCAACGGACAAAACCCGCGCGTGTATCCCAAATCGTCGAAATATCCGACCCCGCCGAGGCAGCACGAGCAGTATGGGCATGACATCGCAATCGATCAGTGGATCGCTGCGTGCAAAGGGGGCCCGGCTCCGCTGGCCAATTTCGAAGCCGAGGAGCCGCCTACCGAGGCCTTTCTCCTCGGCTGCATCGCGCAACGCCGGCCGGGCGATTTCCTCGTCTGGGATGACGCTCACATGCGCATTACCAGTTCGGAGAAGGCGAACGCTTTGGTGGATCCGCCGCAGCGCAGCGAATTCTCATCAGAACCCCGACCGTCAGGTAGCGGGCGCTGATCGCTCTACACCTTTAATGACTTCAAATACGGCACGCTCTCGCGCATATATTCGAGGTTCATCTCGACGAAATAGTTTTGGATGCCGCCGACCTTGGCAGCGCTAAAAATCTTCTTCCAATTGAGAGTTCCCTTACCGATCGGGACGATCTTTTTGGTTTTCGCCGACCATCCCTGGGCGTGCATCGAGATGAACCGGCCCGGATATTTGGTGAAGTAGTGGGCGGCATGAAACCCTTCGGCGATGGTCGAGACCTGAAACTGAAACTTCACCAGCTTCGGATCGAGCAGCTCAAAAAGAATGTCGTAGGTGCGTTTGCCGTCCACATTTGAGAGCTCAAAACCTTCGTTGTGCAGCCCCTGTTGAATCCCGGCGGCATGGGACACCGCGGCCATCTTGTTGTATTCATCGGCCGCGCGTTTCACATCGTCCATGGTGGGGTGCCGCGGCCCATCGAGGCTAGGCACCATCATCTGTGTCAGCCCGATTTCCTTGGCCCATGCAATTCTTCCGTGCAAATCTTTGCGCAGCTCCTGGATGCTGAAATGCGAACTCTGGCAGGTCAAATTCGCATCGCGCAGGATTCCGCGCAGTTCGGCCCCGCTGTATTTGCCGACTCCGGCGAAATCATGGTAGCCAACCGGCGAACATAGTTCAATCGCTTGAAACCCAGCTTGGGACAATGTCTTGAGCGTTCCCGGGAAGTCCTCGGCAATCATGTGCCGGACAGGGTAGGTCTGGCAGCCGATGGGCAGCCCTAACGGATTCGCTTCAAGCTGAAGTGTGGACAGTCCGGCCGCCGCGGTACTCATTGCCGCCATGTTCAAAAATCCCCTCCTCGAAAGATTCGCCATGGATTTACTCTCTCACAAGCGAACCATCTCACAAAGAGAACCAGGGGGGAAACGCGGGACTCATTGGGGCGGCTGATGGGATTCGACTATTTTACACTGCTCGCTCGCCGGCCACTCCGGTATCATAACCATACCTGTTCGATTCCGACTGCGCCGAGTTAGGATCAAACAAGCGGGGTTCTGCTGACTGCATAACCAAGAGCAAACAGGTAGAGTGAATCTAAGACGGCATTCGCGATGGCGAAATGGGTTGGCACGGTAGGACTCGGACTTTGGCTCTTGATCCTAGCCTGCCCGGCTCAAAGTGTTTCCACCGCTCCTTCCGATCTCGCAACGCTTCAAAGGTCGGCACAGCAAGCACTGAAGCAGCAGGACTGGGTTCGGGCGGTTGATCTCTATCGGCGGCTTACCCGATTGAGGCCCCAGTCGATGGCGGCATGGGGGAATTTAGGCAACGCGCTGAAGCATCTTGGACGGTATGATGAGGCGGCCGGCGCGCTCGCGAAGGCTGAACGGCTGGACCCGAATTCACCCGCCGTACGGTTGGATCAGGCGTTGGTTTACATCGCCGCACATCGATATCGCGAGGCAATCCCACCCCTGCAAGCGGGGTTGCGCCTCCAGCCCGGCAACGCCAAGCTTTTGCAATTACTCGGCTTGTGCCAACTCAACTCGCGGCAATATCGGTCCGCCGTTCATAGCCTGACGCTGGCTCAGAAGCAGGCCGTTGCACCGCCGGGAAAAGCATCTCACGATAAGTCGCTTGCCACCCAGGCGCATTTCCTCCTCGGCGTCGCTTACTTCCAATCCAAGAACTACAGCAAAGCGATCGCCGAGTTGACCGGACTGGCCGTCGAACCCGCTGTCAACCAGCGCGCGCTGTACATAATCGAGGAGAGCAATCGGCGGACCGGGCACGTGCAGGCTGCCGAGAAGGCTTTCAAAGAGCTCATCGCCCGCTATCCCGATTCCGCCTGGGCGGATTACCTGGTGGGCAACGCCTATGATGAGCAGAAGCAATTCGGCAAGGCGATTGAGCAATACAAGCAAGCGCTGCAAAAGGACCCCGAAATTCCCAACGCCGAATTCGCCATCGGATACATCTATTGGCGCGAGCAGGAGACGGCAAAGGCGCGCGAATGGCTGGAAAAGCAGGCGCAAAAGAGCTGCGGCAGCCTCGCGAACTTCTATCTGGGCGAGATCGCCCGCGCCGCCGGACATCTGTCTCAGGCCGAGGCGCGCTATCGCCGCGCACTCCAGTGCGATCCCTCGAGCAGCAAGGCTCATCTCCGCCTTGGCATGGTGCTTGCCGATCAAAAGCAATACACGGAGGCGATCGCGGAGTTGAAGAAAGCGATCCGCCTGAATCCGAACAGCTCCAGCGCCCACTACCACCTGGGGCAGGTTTACAGCCAAATGGGGCAGGCCGCCGCGGCCAAAGCCGAATACAAGAAAGTCCGCCAAATCCTGGCTGAGAAAAATAACGGCGTGCCGGCGAGCGGCATGGCAAGCCAGTAAATGATCCCGCCTCTGCGGGCGGAAGCAAGAAGTTCTTGACAGATTCAAGAACTGGAGATAACATCTTTAACGTAAAAGCCTGGGGTAATATTCAGATCTAGAGGGGGAATTCTATGCTCATCGGGTTGCGCTCGAGAATTGTCGGTATCAGCGTGCTTCTTTTCTTTTTCTCTGCCGGAGGGCTTCTCGCTCAAGAGGTCGCGTCCGTTTCTGGCACGGTTACCGATCCTAGCGGCGCGGCAGTTCCCGGTGCGAAAGTCATTATTACCAACACAGCCACCGGCGCGAGCCGCACTGCGGTCACCAGCAGCAGAGGGGTCTACTCGATTCCGGCGGTGAACTCCGGTGTGTACAACGTTACCGCCAATGCCAAGGGATTTAAAGCCTTCTCCGAGCAAGGAGTACGCGTCAATGTCGGGGCGAAATTAAGCATCGATCTGCATTTGCAGCTCGGCGCCACCAGCCAGACCGTGACCGTAGAAGCCGCGGCGGCGCACTTGCAGACCACCAATGCAACCGTCAGCGATGTTATCACCGGAAAGCAGCTCCAGTCTATTGCAATCAACGGCCGGAATTTCTCCCAATTAGCTCAATTGACGCCCGGCGCTTCGAGCGCGCCCAATAATGGTTACAGCGGCGTAGGCCATCTGTCGGTTAGCAGTATCGGATTTAACGGGATGCACACCCAGTCAAACCAGTTTATGATTGACGGATCAAACGATCTCGATCCGGGGAGCAAGGGCAGTCTGGATGTCTCGCCGAGCCTGAACGCCATCTCGCAGTTCCGCGTTGCTACCAGCAATTACAGCGCTGCACAGGGGCAGGCGGGCGGCGCAGTGATCAGCGTTCGGCTGAAAAGTGGCACCAATGC
>JBOGMI010000468.1:0-7429 GCA_050746645.1 Bryobacteraceae bacterium
AATTGATCCTGGCCACGGGAGCACGGGAACGGTTTCTGCCGTTTCCCGGGTGGACGCTGCCGAATGTAATGGGGGCCGGGGGCCTGCAGGCGCTGGTGAAGTCCGGGCTGCCGATCGCCGGCAAGCGCGTCGTGGTGGCCGGAAGCGGACCGCTGCTGCTGGCGGCCGCCGCTTATCTGCGCAAACATGGCGCGGAGATTCCGCTGCTTTGCGAGCAGGCATCCCCGGGTTCTTTGGTGCGTTTCGGAGCGGGTCTGTTCGCATATCCGGGAAAGATCACACAGAGCTACAGCCTGCGGAAGGATTTGGCGGGCATCCCGTTTGCGGCGAACAGTTGGCCGGCCGCCGCCGAGGGCCGGGAACGTTTGGAAGCGGTTGTCATCTCGCGGAACGGCAAAACGCAGCGAATCTCTTGCGACTATGTCGGCTGCGGCTTCCATTTGGTTCCCAACGCGGAACTGGCGGCGCTGCTCGGATGCGAGATGCGCGACGGCTATGTGGGAATCGACGAGTTTCAACAGAGTTCGCGCAGGGAAGTGTTTTGCGCCGGCGAGCTTACCGGCATTGGCGGGCTGGAGCTTTCCATTTTGGAGGGCAGGATCGCCGGACTGAGCGCAGCCGGGAGGCACAAGGCCGCGAGGCGATATTTCCGTGCCCGGCGTAAGCAGCGGAAATTTGCGCGCAGTCTCGCTCGCACTTTCCGTTTACAAGCGGCATTGAGGGATTTGCCCGCTACTGAGACCATCGTTTGCCGCTGCGAAGATGTTACCTATGGCCGTTTGAAAGAGCATGCATCCTGGCGCGCAGCGAAGCTGCACACGCGCTGCGGTATGGGTCCATGCCAGGGCAGGATATGCGGTCCGGCGGTGCAGTTTCTTTTCGACTGGCGCCCCGGCTCCGTGCGTCCCCCCATTTTCCCGGCACGCTTTGGAAATCTTGCGGCTGCGGGTGAAAGAGCAGGAGAACATTGATGAACTGGAAGGGTGTGATGCCCGCGATGACAACGTGTTTCGACAAGCACGGTGAAGTCGATATCGGTTTTATGCAGGAGCATTGCAAATGGCTCCTCGATAACGGCTGCACAGGTCTCGTTAGCTTGGGATCGCTCGGGGAAGGGACGACGCTGCTGTTCGAAGAGAAGCTGCGGATTGTGCGCGCTTCGGTCGAGGCCGCGCGCGGCAACGCTCCGGTTATAGCGGCCATTTCCTCTCTCTCCACGGCCGAGGCGGTGCGCTTGGCGAAAAATGCGGCGGAGACCGGCTGCGACGGTTTGATGGTATTGCCGCCTTACGTCTATCGCGGCGATTGGCGGGAGATGAAAGCGCATGTTACCGCGGTGTTTCAAGCCACACCCCTTCCTTGCATGCTTTACAACAATCCGATTGCCTACGGAACGGATTTTTTGCCCGCGCAGATTCAGGAACTCGCGGCAGAACACAGAAATCTCGAAGCGGTGAAAGAGTCCAGCGCCGATCCCAGGCGCATGAGCGCGATTCGCGCCCTCATCGGAGATCGTCTGCAGATGTGCGTGGGGGTTGATGACGGGATTGTCGAAAGCATCGGCGTCGGTGCAATCGGCTGGATCGCGGGTCTGGCGAATGCGCTGCCGCGCGAGTCGGTGGAGTTGTTCCAGCTCGCAATCGGCGGAGAGCATCGGAAAACGTTTGAGTTATATCGCTGGTTTTTACCGCTGCTGCGAATGGATACGGTTCCCAAATTCGTGCAGTTGATCAAGCTGGTGCAGGTGGAGGTAGGGATGGGGAACGCGCGCGTGCGCCCGCCGCGCCTCGAATTGAGCGGCCAGGAATGCGAACAGACGCGCCAGATCATCCAAAACGCATTGCGCCAGCGATCCCCTGCTTGATTTGATAGGATATTTTGAATTTCGTGGGTCGCGGCGGCTGTTTGCAGCGGATGAGAGCGTCAGCCTTGCGCCGCCAGCCGGTCGGCGGCGGCTACGCGGCCGCGGGCTAATTTGTAGGCGTGCATGGCGCGTTCGGCTTCCGGTTGCTCCTGGGCGCGGCCTACCGCCTTCGAGGTCTCTTCCATTTCGCGGCGGGCGCTTGCGGCGTCGATCTCTGCGGCCGGCTGCACATGGTTGGTCAGCACCCGCACGCAATTGTCCAGCACTTCGACAAACCCGCCGTCAATTACGAAGATGTGCGCTCCGGCCTCGTTGCGATAACTTACGACGCCGGGATCGAGGATGCTGAGAAGCGCGCCATGCTCAGGCAAAACCTCGAAATAGCCATCTTCGCCCGGCAGCAGTGCGTCGCGCACAGGCTCGTTGACGATGCGCCGCTGGGGAGTCGCGATTTCAAGCTGAAACGTATCGGCCATGGCGGGCTAGCTCTGCTGCTGGCTCGACATTCTTTCCGCGGCTTCGACCACGTCGCCGATAGCGCCCTGCATATAAAACGCCTGCTCGGGTAAATGGTCGTGCTTGCCTTCGACAACCTCTTTGAAACTGCGAATGCTGTCTTCTAACTTGACGTACTTACCCGGCCTGCCGGTAAACTGCTGGGCGACATGGAACGGCTGCGAGAGGAAGCGCTGGATGCGCCGGGCGCGGGCGACGGTCTGTTTATCTTCGTCGCCTAATTCGTCGATGCCGAGAATGGCGATGATATCTTGTAAGTCTTTATAGCGTTGGAGAACTTGCTTTACCTGCTGCGCCACATTGTAGTGCTCCTCGCCGACGATATTCGGATCGAGAATGCGGGAAGTGGAAGCCAGCGGATCGACGGCGGGATAAATGCCTAGCTCCGAAATCGAGCGGGAAAGGTTGGTCGTCGCGTCAAGATGGGCGAAGGTGGTGGCCGGCGCCGGATCGGTGTAATCGTCGGCGGGCACGTAAATCGCCTGTACCGAAGTAATGGAGCCGCGCTTGGTGGAAGTGATTCGCTCCTGTAAGTCGCCCATTTCGCTGGCGAGATTTGGTTGATAGCCGACCGCGGACGGCATGCGCCCGAGCAGCGCCGACACTTCCGAACCGGCCTGGGTGAAACGAAAAATATTATCGATGAACAGCAGCACGTCCTGACCTTCTTCGTCGCGAAAATATTCGGCCACGGTGACGCCGGTCAGGCCCACACGCAGGCGGGCGCCGGGCGGCTCGGTCATCTGCCCGTAAACCAGCGCCACCTTCGATTTGCGCCAGTCGCTCGGATCGACGATTCCGGCCTCCTGCATTTCGAGCCAGAGATCGTTGCCTTCGCGCGTGCGCTCGCCCACCCCGGCGAACACCGATACACCGCCGTGCTTCATGGCGATGTTGTTGATCAGTTCCTGAATGATGACGGTCTTTCCGACGCCGGCGCCCCCGAACAAGCCGATCTTTCCGCCGCGCAGATAGGGTTCGAGCAGATCGATGACCTTGATGCCGGTCTCGAACATTTCCAGCTCGGTTCCCTGCTCCTCGAATTCAGGCGCGGGACGGTGAATGGAGGCGTGCTGCTCGGTTTCAATCGGGCCGCGGTTGTCCACAGGCTGGCCGAGCACATTCAGCACACGGCCGAGCGTCTGCCGGCCGACGGGAATGGTGATCGGTTCGCCCAAATCGTGCGCTTTCATGCCGCGCACCACCCCATCGGTCGGCTCCATGGCGATAGTGCGCACGCGCCCTTCGCCGATATGTTGCGCCACTTCGGCGGTAATGTCGATCTCGACGGGAACATCGAAGCCTTCGCTTGTGACATGGACCGCGTTGAAAATTTTGGGCACGTGGCCTTCGGGGAACTGGATCTCGATGGTGGGTCCGGCGACTTGGACGACCCGGCCTTCTACTGGAGTTTGGGGCATAAAACTATAGGATCTCTCCTTCTTCAGCTAACAGCTAATAGCTAATAGCTAATAGCCATTTAGCTATCCGAGCGCGGCGGCGCCGCCGACAATTTCAATAATCTCGCGCGTGATGTTGGCCTGGCGGGCGCGATTTAGATTCAGCGTCAGCGAGTCGATCACGTCGTTTGCGTTTGAGGTCGCCGTATCCATGGCCGTCATGCGCGCGGCATGTTCGGCGGAATTCGATTCGAGCATGGCGCGGTAGATCTCCATTTCGACGTAACGCGGCAGCAGCAGATGCAGCATCCGCTCGGGATCCTGCTCCTCGATAAATGCGACCGGCTCGCCACCTTCAGGCAGCTTTACCGGAAGCAGCTTGCGCAGGACCAGATTGGGCGCCATGACGTTCTTAAATTCGTTGCCGGCGACGTACACCGCGTCGACTTCCGCCTTACGGAAGGTCTCGACCAGTTTACGCGCGATTTCAGCCGCTTTTTCGTAAGACGGCTTTTCCACGATCCCGATATGTTCGCCGGTCAGGGTAAAATTGCGTCTGCGGAAGTAATCGCGAGCCTTCTTGCCGATGGCCTCCACGCGAATGGCCGCGCTGCTGTGTTCATCGATAAAGCGCTGCGCCATGCGGAACAGGTTGGAGTTGAAAGCGCCGGCCAAGCCGCGATCGCTGCTGACCACGACCAGTTGAATGCGCTCCTCTTCCCGCACCGCCAGCAGCGGGGCGAAATCCGGCGATTCGGTTTGCGCCGCGATGCCGACAATATGCGGCAGTATGTGCTCGAGCATGCGGGCGTAGGGCCGCGACTCCACAGCCTGCCCCTGGGCGCGGCGCAGCTTGGCGGCCGAGACCATTTTCATGGCCTTGGTGATCTGCTGCGTGTTGCGGACGCTGCGGATGCGGCGCCGGATGTCGATGAGACTCGGCATCGGTCTAGGCCCGCACTTCGGCTTTTGCCGCTTCGGTATCGGGTCGATTCGCTTGCGTGCCGGGACCGGCGCCGTTGGAGGGAGGGCCAGCGGCCGGCGGCTGGCCGGTTTTCTGCGCCGGCTTGTCCTCGGGTTTCGGCTCTCTCGCGGCCTGGAAGCCTTGCTTGAATTCGCGAAGCGCCTCGCTCAGCTCCTGTCTGACATCGTCGTTCAGCTCGCGCCGCTCGCGGATAGTTTCGAGCAGACCGGATTTCGCGGTATCGAGAAAATCGTAAAGCTCGCGCTCGAAGCGGCGCACATCTTCCACGCGCAGATCGTCCAGATAACCGTTGGTTCCGGCGAATACGATGGCGACCTGCTTTTCGACGGGAACCGGCGAATATGGCCCTTGTTTCAAGATCTCGACCAGCCGCTTGCCTCGATTGAGCTGGTCCTGGGAAGCCTTGTCGAGATCGGAACCGAACTGCGCGAAGGCTTCCAGGTTGCGGAATTGGGCGAGATCGAGCCGCAGCGTGCCCGCCACCTTGCGCATGGCCTTAATCTGCGCGCTGCCGCCGACGCGGCTCACCGAAAGGCCCACATTGATGGCCGGCCGGATATTGGCATTGAAGAGGTCGGTTTCGAGATAGATCTGGCCGTCGGTGATGGAGATGACGTTGGTCGGAATGTAGGCCGAGACGTCGCCCGCTTGCGTTTCGATGAACGGCAGCGCGGTCAAGGAACCGCCGCCCTTTTCGTCCGACAATTTCGCGGCGCGCTCCAGCAAGCGGCTGTGCAGATAGAACACGTCTCCGGGATAGGCTTCGCGTCCGGGCGGGCGGCGCAGCAGCAGCGAAATTTCGCGATAGGCGGCGGCGTGCTTCGACAGATCGTCGTAGACGCACAAAGCGTGGCGCGCGGAATCGCGGAAATATTCGCCGATGGCGCATCCGGCATAGGGAGCGATATACTGCATCGGCGTGGCGTCGGAGGCGGTCGCTGCCACGACAATGGTGTAATCCATGGCGCGATGCTGTTCGAGCGTTTTGACCACCTGGGCCACGGTGGAGCGTTTCTGCCCGATGGCGACGTAGACGCAGATCATGTTCTGCCCGCGCTGATTGATGATGGTGTCGAGCGCGATGGCGGTTTTCCCGGTCTGGCGGTCTCCGATGATGAGCTCGCGCTGGCCGCGGCCGATGGGCACCATGGTGTCGATGGCTTTGATGCCGGTTTGCAGCGGCTGCTTGACGGGCTGGCGGTCCACGACGCCCGGCGCCAGCCGTTCCAACGCAGTGAAGGATTGGGCATCAATGTCGCCTTTTCCATCGATTGGGCGGCCGAGAGCGTCTACCACGCGGCCGATCAGCGCTTCGCCGACCGGAACGGACATGATCCGGCCGGTGCGGCGGACCTGATCGCCTTCTTTGACATTGCCGAAGTCGCCCAGCAGCACCACGCCAACCTGATCTTCTTCGAGGTTGAGGGCGAGACCGGCCGTGTCCGGGCCCAGTTCGACGAGCTCGCCCGCCATGACGTTCTCAAGGCCGTAAATGCGGGCGATGCCATCGCCGACGCTGATGACATAGCCGGTTTCCGCGACGTTCGCAATCGCGTCGAAGTTTTCAATCTCTGCCCGCAGTACACGAGAAATCTCGTCTGCCCTGATCTGAGCCATTCCTTCCCCTTAAGACTATTAGAGCGATCCCACCAGGCGGCGGCGCATGCTTTCGAGCCTGCCGCGCAGAGTGGCATCGTATTCTCGCGAGGCGACGCGCACGCGAACGCCGCCGAGCAGCGCCGGATCGCTGCGGTAAGAAGCGCGAATGCGCTTGTGCAAGCGGTCGGCCAAAGAGCGCTCGATTTCGCCGCGCTGCTCGGCGGTGAGGTCGCGAGCCGAAGCGATTTCCGCCGGAATCCAGCCCAGGCGTTCATCCACTATGCGCTCGAATTCGGTGCGGATATGCGCAAGCTCGGCCATTCTGCGATGCCTGGTGACGACCAGCAGGAAATTGGTGAGCAGCCGGTGCAGGCCCATCTGCTTGGCGAGATCCGACATGATGGCCATCTTCCGGGACTTGGTGACCGCGGGCGAAGCCAGAGCCGTCTGCAAATCCGAGGAGGCGGAAATCGCGGCTTCGGCATCGTGAAACTTTCGGGCTGCTTGCTCGGGCGCTAGGCCGGAGCCCGGCGCAAACACAGCATCCGCCAGCGCGCCGGCATAATGAACCGCCAAGGAATTCGTCATCGGGATTTGCCTCCGCGATGGTCTTCCTGGCCGACTAAATGAATGACATCGCGCACGGATTCCTCCGATTCTCGCGGCCCGATGCGCTCGGGAACATGCTGTTCGGCGAATTGCAGCGCCAGATCCGCGGTGCGCTCCTTGACCTGGCGCATTCCCTGCAGCCAATAGGCCTCGATTTCGGCTTGCGCATTGCGCCGGACATGGGCCATCGCCCCTTCGGTTTCGCGCTGAAAACGGCGATGATCGCGCTGTCGTTCGGCGGTCTCACGCGCCCGCAACTGGCGAACTTCCTCCGGCAGCGTGGCCATTTTGCGGTCGATTTCCGAGTGGCGGAATTCGGCCTCGATCTTCAGGCCGGTGGCTTCTTCGATAGCCTTCTGAATCGCAAGTGAGCGCGCTTGAAAGAATTTCGGAGCATATTTGTAGATGAGCCAGGCGAGAAAGGCGAAGAACAGCCCGGTGTTGAAGATCTTCAAC
>JBOGMI010000469.1:0-1028 GCA_050746645.1 Bryobacteraceae bacterium
CCACCGTGGCGATGGAGGCGACCGGGATCTACTGGCGGACGGTGTACTACGCGCTGGAAGGCCTCGTTGGCGAGCTGTGGCTGTGCAACGCCCAGCACGTCAAGAACGTCCCAGGTCGAAAGACCGATCTCTCCGACGCGGAGTGGCTGGCCGACGTGGCAGCCCACGGCATGGTGCGGCCCTCCTTCGTCCCTCCGCCCGAGATCCGCGAGCTGCGGGAGCTGACGAGGTATCGCAAGACCCAGGTCGACGCCCGGGCACGCGAGATCCAGCGCCTGGAGAAGGTTCTCCAAGACGCCGGCATCAAGCTCACCTCGGTGGCGTCGAAAGTATGGTCCAAGTCCTCCCGGGCGATGATCGAGGCTCTGATCTCAGGCGTCCGGGACCCAGAGGTCCTGGCCGGCATGGCCAAGGGCGTGATGCGAAAGAAGATCGACCGCCTGGGGGTCGCGCTCGAGGGGAACTTCGGTCGTCACCACGCCCTTCTCTGCCGTCAGATCATCGACCACCTGGACTTCTTGGACCACTCCATCACCACGCTCACGGCGGACATCTGCGCCCGCCTCGTCCCTTTCACGCCAGCGGTCACGCTCTTGACCTCGATCCCGGGGATCTCCGAGGTGACCGCCCAGGTGCTCGTGGCCGAGACCGGCGCTGACATGAGCCGGTTCCCGACCCCCGGGCACCTGTGCGCCTGGGCAGGGGTAGCGCCGGCCAGCCACGAGTCAGCGGGCAAGCGCAGACCGGCAGGGACCCGGCACGGCTCGCCATGGCTGCGGCGCACCTTGATCGAGGCGGCACGGGCCGCGGCGCGGACCAAGGGCACCTACTACTCGGTCCTCTACTCGCGCATCGCCAGGCGACGCGGTTCGAACAAGGCGGCGGTCGCCGTCGCCCACTCCATCTTGGAGACCTCGTGGCACCTGCTCACCAACGGTGCCCTCTACGAAGATCCCGGTGCCGACTACTTCGAGCGCCGTCACGACCCTGCGATTGAGGCGAAGCGGCTCCAGCGCAGGATCGAGGCC
>JBOGMI010000470.1:0-11432 GCA_050746645.1 Bryobacteraceae bacterium
CTCACGAAACAATCGAACTGGAGCGCCGCGGCTGCGAGTGCATGACCCTGCGCAGCACGCGCACCCGCGAGCGCCACTATAACTATTCCGACGCCACTGCTTACAGCTTGATGAACGAAGAGCTGGCTGTGATTGGCGCCGATCCCGCCTTCGATACGGCATTCGATCACGCGCGGGAGATTTTGCGAAATGCATTCTAAGCACATTTTCAAAACGCATGAGGAATGCGCCGAGCGTTGCGCCGCGCACGTTCTGGACCATTTGCGCCACACGCTCAAGCGGCACGGGTTCGCGACCATCGCGCTGTCGGGCGGCCATACGCCCAAGTTGATGTTCGAAAAACTCGCTGCCGCGGAGTTCGATTGGTCCCAAGTCCATTTCTTCTGGGTGGACGAGCGCTGCGTCCCACCCGAGAGCGACGAAAGCAATTTCAAACTTGCGAATGAAGCGCTGCTGGCTCCCGGCCACATTCCCGCGACGAACATTCATCGCGTGAAAGGCGAACTGCCGCCCGAAGAAGCCGCCGCTGCCTATGTCTCCGATATTCAGAGCTTCTTTCAACTCGGCAGCACCGAACTTCCGGTCTTCGACCTCATCCATCGCGGCATCGGCGCTGATGCGCACACCGCGAGCCTGTTTCCCGGCGAGCCGCTCATCCGCGACCGAACCGGAATCGCCGCCGCGGTCTATGTCGAGAAAATAAAAAGCCATCGCGTGACCTTGCTGCCCGGCGTGCTCCTGGCCGCCCGCGCCACCGTCATCCAAGCCGAAGGCGAGGACAAAGCCCAGCCCATTTACAACGTGCTGTTGGGTCCGGAAGACCCGATGCAATACCCTTGCCAGATCGCCGCCCGAGGATCGGAGAAAACGGTCTGGTTTCTCGACCAACCCGCCGCCTCGAAGCTGCCCTGAACCGAGCCGCGACCGTGAGAGAGCGGGCAGCGCGCGTTTTTAAGCCACTCGAGGTTTTTTCCAGATCGGCGGGCGGAGGCTGCTGAGAAAGTCCGGCGGTCCAATTCTCCCGATCTCGCCGCGCTTTACGAGGTCGAGACCCGTGCCTTGAATCAGGCTGTTAAACGGAGCCGCGAGCGCTCCCCCGTGGATTTTGTGTTCCAATTGACGCGAAAAGAAAGCGAAGCTTTGACATCACAATTTGCGATGTCAAACGCGATCGGCCGGGGTGGGCGGCGGCACGTCCCCTATGCTTTCACCGAGCAAGGCGTCGCCATGCTTACTTCGGTTTTCTGTCATGTGAAAATCTTTTAGGCTATAAATCCGGGCAGATCATCGGCCCGGAAATTCGTTGGCTGTTTGCCCACAAAAAAGGACACCCTGCGGAAAGCAGGGTGTCCTTCCCAAAGCTCAGGCTTGTTGGGACTTCAAGCACTCTTGCGGCGACGGAAAAGGCCAATTCCCCCTAATCCGACGAGCACTAGCAGAATTGCGCTGGGCTCGGGAGCCAAGGCGATCTGAGTGGGGCTGATCTCAATGAATCCATTTCCCGTGTTGCTCGCACTGAGGAAACCAGCCCCAGTCAGCGAGGAGTCGAGGTAAGAACCACCGGCGCCCCCAGGATAGCCGTCGTCAGCACCGTCTCCTCCTCCGCCGCCTGAATAGCCGCCGCCACCACCACCACCTTGCCAGCCGCCGCCACCACCGCCGCCAAATCCGCCATTAGCAAACGGACCGTTCACCGGGTCATCGGCACCGCCCGCTCCACCAGCAAAGCTGGGAGGCCCGAAGCCCCCGTCGCCGGATCCGCCGGTACCGGCAAGTGGACCGCTTCCGGCACCGTCAGTGCCGTTGCTAAGCCAGCCAGCACCGCCGCCGCCGTTATACGTACCACCGTTGCCTGTGGCGCCGGCGCCGCCATTTCCGTTAGTACCACCAGCGCCGCCGCCAGGGCCGAGGCCGCTTGAGCCGGCGGTTGTGTATGCCGTTGGTGCGACTCCGCCGGCCCCATCATAAGCGGCGCCGCCACCGCCGCCAGCTATGATCAATGGCGTGGTACTTCCGTCAGTCCACAAGAATGTGCCCCCACCGCCACCACCACCCCAAATCGTGCCGAAGTTGCCGGTCGAGCCCATGCCGCCAACCGCGACGTCGAGAACCGTCCCCGCGGTAAAAAACGCGGAGCCTTCGATCTCTGTACCCGCTCCACCGTCGCTGACGGCGCCTGAACCTCCAGCCGCGCCAGCGGCTAAAATATAATAAGTGCCATCTGTGGCAATCGTGTAATGAACCTCTGTTCCGGTATACGAAAGCGTATCCGCTACCGCTCCGGATGCGGTCAGCGCCGCGACCGCCAAACAAAATTTAGCAGTTCGTAACCTGCCATTGATCATCATACCCTCCTGTGCAGAGATGCACTAGTTCATCTTAGATTTGCTACTAGTAGTTTTACAAGCTCGGTGAGTACTGCTTTTGAGTTTGATCAGTACTGGTACATCGTTTCTGCAAGACGTATTCTTACGGACATGTCTGCTGCGACAACGGTCTCCACGATGCGGTAATGGGAAACCACCTCGCCCGAACCGATCGTTGCCATGGCTTTGAAGAAACGGACTTATCTTATAAGACCCGGCACGACGATGCTCAGTCCCTTGACACGGGCAAAGTGCCGCTCGTTAAACGTGGCCACGCTACTTCCTCGCTCCAGAGCCGCCGCCGCCACAATTACGTCATAAGAACCGATCATTTTGCCAGACGAAGCCAATTCGGCCCAGATGCGCGCGTGTTCATACGCCGTTTGTCCCGTGTAAGGAATGATGGGCAATCTCGCCAGAACGGCTTCGAGATACCGCCGGCGCTTTGTCTTGTGCGAACCGGAGGCTCTTTCCACACCGCACCAGAGTTCGGCCACCGTGATAGCGGCGATTTCAAACCGATCTTCCGCGCGGGAGGCCAGCCAGCTTGGCAGGTCAAAAACTCCCCTTTCGCCGCCGATAATGACATCGGCATCGAGCATTATCGCCATTCGTCGGCAGGCCGTCGGAGTTTCTTACGAGCGGCCCTCAGGTCGCGGCGCCAGACCCGAGCTTCCTCGACAGGCAGTTTGGCCTTGCCCAGCGCGTCCGCCAGGTCACGGCCCGAGCAAACTCCTTCTTTCGCAGGCGCCAGGCGGGCAACGGGGAGCCCGTTCCTGAGCAGCACAAATTCAGCATTTTGGTAATGGACTCGGTTCACGCAGTCGGCAAAATTGCGCGCCGCATCCGTGACGCTAATCTCTGTCTCCCGCATGACATCAGATTATCAGATTTTACAGATTCATTGTCCGCCGGCGAGGCTCAATCCCCGGAGGCGCTTACGGCGCGTTCCAGTCCATGGAGACAATATCCTGTGGCCGGGTGTCTTTCAGCAGCAGCGGTGAATCGTCAGGCGCAAGGCCGAGCCAGATGTCCCTCCAGCAGCTCCATCGCGAGAAACCAGCGGCCTTCGTGTTCGCCGATCTCGTGAATGCTGCAAATGCCGGGGTGGTTGAGGGCAGCCGCGGCGCGCGCTTCGCGGCGGAAGCGCTCGATGGCGAGCGGATCGGCGGCAGCCGAATCGGGAAGAAACTTCAGGGCGACATAGCGGCCCGAGCTTGGTGTCTTCGGCCTTGTAGACCACACCCATGCCTCCGCTACCCAGCATGTCCAGGATGCGGTAACGGGAAACCGCCTCGCCCGAGCCGGTTGTTTCCATGGCTTTGAAGGAACGGACCTATTTTATAAGACTTGAATCGGAGTCCGAAGCGTAATCGACCTAAACTGAAGCAGGCCGCTCCCTATCGGTCGCGGTTCTGAAAACCCAGGCGGAACCGCACGCGATAGCAAGCGGCGCGATAGCGTGTTGCCCGGATCGCCTCCGAATAGGGGGCGCTGACCTTCCGGCTCCGATTCGGCGCGCCGTCGATGGCGCGAGCCGCTATTGCGCCGTGGCTTTCAATCCAAAGCAGTAAAGCCGCGATTCATGATCTACCGCGAACACCCGCCCGCCGGTAACCGCGAGGCCGGAGAAATGCACCCAGCTCTTCATCGCATCTCCGCTTTGATACAGCAGCTTTCCCGTCTTCGCATCCAGCGCGACCAATCGGGCCGGTTCCGTCCCGGCCGCGCGCTGCGCCGTCGTTAGCAGATTGTTTTTCCAATCTTCCATGCTCTTGAAGTGCGTCGTGACCCGGTGCACCTGGCGCGCGTTTTCGCCGGTCGATAGCGCAAATACAACACCGTTGGCGATGACCGGAGCGCCGGGCAGATTCATATCGGGCGAAACCCACGCGGGTTTCAAAGTCGGCTTTCCATTCGCAGTAACTACCTGAAACGCCAAAATACTTCCATGCGGCGTTTCTCCATGAGTCACCGGAAACTTTGGGGCTGTATTGGCCAGTTTGGCCCAAAGCGGAATATATAGCCAGGTCTTGCCGTCCGCATCGGTCCAAACCGCCGGCGCGCCCCACATTCCTTGCTTTTGAAACGCACGGCCAGCGTTGGCCAGCACGGGAGTCGTATCAAGCGCCTGCCCATGATGGCTGCCGCCGAGATCGGCGCTATCGAGCAGATAGAGTACCGCTTCTTTGCCGCCGCCCGCTAGCAGCAGTTGCCCATGATAGTGAAATCCCACCAGCCCGCCCGAAGGCAGATCCAGATCGAGTTTGCTGATCTGCTCCCAGTTGGGCGGCAAGAAATAATCGCGCACGCGGCTGAGATCAGGCGTTAGAGCCAAGTAAGTGTTGCTGTAATTGCCTGTAGCAGGATCGAACTTGCCGTCGCCGGTGGAGACATACAGTGTTCCGTCGCGTCCGATCACCGTTCCGCCGCGCAGCCACATGCCGGCTCCATAACCGCTCCGAACCAGTAACTCGTGCGACTGGATGTGCATGGGATCGGTAACCCGCATCGCGTAAATGCCCGAACGATCGCCGCCGCAGGACTGCGAAGTGGTCGTGTAAACCATGCCGTCGTGAAGATTGAGACTCCATGCTTTGGCGTATGGCGGAATCCATGCGAATGGTCCGAACTTGACCGCTCCGGTCTTGAGATCCAGTCCGTAAAGCCGCCCCGTCGCATCGACCGTGTAGACGATCCCATGCTCTTTATCCACGACCGGCGTTGCATTCGGAGTATTCGGGCAAAGAAAGAACGCGTCTTGCTTGGGCTTAGTAAAGGTTGTGAACGTCCGGCTCCAGACCACTTTGCCGGTTTTGGCATCCACGGCAAAAAACGTGTTGGAGCTGCCCGCCACGAACACCAGGCCGTCCGCCACAACCGGCGCCGTCAGAGCGCTGAGCGCCAGCGGCATATTGTCCAACTGCGTCTGCCAGAGCAGGGTCAAACGGCCCGCGTTCTCCGGCGATAGCGTTTTCTCCGACGGGTTGTATCCGCTGCGCAGCGCGTCGTGATCGTAGGTCAGCCAGTCAGCCGAACAGCAAACAGCAAGAAGGAAAAAGAACCCGACAATTCCGCATTTCCGCATGCGTGAGCATTGTATCGTCCCGAATCATAATGCTGAAAGAGGGTAGCAGCGGCCCCTCCCTTACAGTCGGGGTTCTGTTTCGCGCGCCCCCTCCAGCTTGCCACCGGGTCACTTCCCGATGCAGAAGGTGGAGAAAATGCGGTTCAGAATATCGTCGGCGCTGGTGGCGCCGGTGACGGCGTCGATGGGGCGCAGGGCGGCGTAGAGATCGAAAAGTAACATCTCGTGCGGAATCTGAAAGGCCACGGCTTGCTGTGCAGCCCCGAGCGCCTTCAAACTTTCGCGCAAGAGAGTCTCGTGGCGCACACTGGTGATCATGCCGCTTTCGGGCGCCGCGATTCCATCGGGAGCGACACGCTTTAGAATCGCGCCGCGGAGTTCCGGAATGCCCTCGCCGGTGATGGCCGAAACCGGCAGGAAATCGATACCCGCGATGCGTATTCCCAGATCGCACTTATTGCCGGCTACGACCGGCCTTCGGTCGCGGAGTTTCTCTATCAGTTCGCGGTCTTCGTCCGTAAGTTCGGTCTGTGACGCGTCCAGCACCAGCAGTGTCAAATCCGCATCGGCCATGGCCTGATAGCTGCGCTCGACGCCGAGCGATTCGACCAGATCCTGGCTCTTGCGAATGCCGGCCGTATCGACCAGCTTCGCCGGAATGCCGTCCAGCGACACGGCTTCGGAAACCAGATCGCGCGTGGTGCCGGGGATTTCGGTCACAATGGCGCGCTCCTGTTTCAGCAGCCGGTTGAACAAGCTGCTTTTGCCGACGTTCGGACGGCCGGCGATGGCCAGCGTGAAACCTTCGTAGATCAGCTTGCCGGAGGAGAAGCTACCGGCCAGTTGCACAAGCGCACTTTCAACCTGCGCGATGCGGCGCAGGATTTCATCCGGGCCGGCCACGCTCACGTCGTCTTCGGCGAAATCGATACCCGCTTCGAGCAGCGAAATCAGCTCGACAAGCTGCTCTTTGACAGGCCGGATACGGCGCGAGAGCGCGCCTTCGATCTGCTGCGCCGCTACCCGAGCCTGGTGCAGCGTGGTGGCCTCGATCAGATCGCGCACCGCTTCGGCCTGGGGCAGATCGATGCGGCCGTTCAGAAAAGCGCGGAGGGTGAATTCGCCGGGTTCTGCGAGGCGGGCGCCATGCCGGAGCACCCGCTCCACGCAGGAGCTAAGAACAACGGGCGCGCCATGGCAGGAAATTTCGACGACATCTTCGGCGGTATAAGAGCGCGGAGCTTCGAAGAAAGAAACCACGACTTGATCGACCACGGCGCCCGCTTCGTCGGTCAGTTCCGCCAGTTCGGCGCTCCAGGCGTGCCATTGGGGCCCGCGGTGGAAGCGCAGAATCTTTTCGCAGATGGCGCGGCTTTGCGGGCCGGAGAGGCGCACCACACCCAATCCGCCGCGGCCGCGCGGGGTGCAGATGGCGACGATGGTGTCGCGGAGGTTCATGGGGCTGGTCTCGCCGATTACCCCACTCAGGTAACGGATCGATTAGCGCCGTCCGCCGCGGCGCGGGCGGCGTTCGCGGTCACCGTTGCCGTTGCCGCGCCAATGGCCATGGCCGCGGGGCGGCGCCGGGGGAGCCGGAGGAGTGGGCATATCGGCCGGAATGATCACCACCGCGCGCGCGGGACCCATCCCGATGCTTTCGCTGCGCAGGTCCTTGTAATCGCGCATAGCCAGATGGATCACGCGGCGCTCGCGGCTCGTCATCGGATTGAAATGAAACGGCACACGCGTCCGCTTGACCTTTTCGGCGGCAGTCACCGCGCTCATGCGCAACTCTTCCATGCGCAGCAGACGGTAATCGTTGGCATCGAAGGAAATCAGCGAATGATCTTCCGGTGGAACATGCAGCGCCTCCATCGAAAGATGTTCCAGAGCCAGCAGCAATTCGGCACGGTTCGCGAGCAGAAGATCGATATCGAGGCCACTGAAGCACGCGGTCACTTCCGGATTTTCAACTTCCGGATGTGGATTTTCGCCGCTGCGCAACTCGTAGTCCAAGTCCAGGCCGGCGTGTTCCAGGAGCGGCTTCAAAAACGCATCCAGCCTCGGCCGCAACGAGTCTACGGTGTATTTCATGCAGTTATCTCTTCCCCGCGCGGCGCTTCACCGGCGCCTTGGCCGGGGTCTTCGGACCCGGCGCAATGGGTGCAATGGCCTTCGCCGGGCTCGCTGCCGCCGCGGGTGTGACGCCGAGCGGCATGAACTTGTTGATGATGAGCTGCAGTCCGATTCCCGCCAAGTTACTGGTTAAGTAATATAGTACAAGCCCGGAAGACAAATAGTAGAACATGAACCCGAACACTACCGGCATCAGCATCATCATGCGCTGCTGTTTCGGGTCCATACTGGCGGTGGGCGTCAGCTTCTGTTGATAAAACTGGGTCACCACCAGAATGAGCGGCAGGATGTGAACCGGCAGCGTTTCCGGCGAGGAAAGATCGGTAATCCACAGCCAGTGCGCATGCCGCAGTTCGATAGCAGCGTAGAGCACTTCGTAAAACGCGTATAAAAACGGAAGCTGGATCAGCATGGGCAGGCAGCCGCCGAACGGATTGATGCCCTCGCGCTTATAGAGCGCCATGGTTTCCTGCTGCTGCTCCGCTTTCCGCGGGTCGCGGAGACCGATGTTCTTGTACTTGTCGCTGATGGCCTTAATCAGCGGCTGCACCCGCTGCATCTTCCGCGCCGATTTCATACTGGTGAGCCGCAGCGGAAGCACCGCCAGGTTGATCAAAATCGTGAGTATCACGATGGCCCAGCCATAATTGGCGGTCCAATGCACTTCGGTCCATTTCAGCCAGTAGAAGATCGGCTTCGCCAGCACGCTGAAGAAGCCCCAATCGATAATGTTGGCCAGCTTGGGATTTACTTTTTTGAGAACGCTGACCTCTTTGGGGCCGACGAAGAGCGAAAAGTCGTTGGTGAGGCCGCTCGACAATCCGCTTCCGACATATTCGACCGGCTTGCTTTCGCCGGGCGTTTTCACGGTATCGCTGTAGGTGCGAATCCGGAGCTGGGAGGAATTTTCCGGCAGGGCCACCGCCGCGAAAAAGGTGTTTTCGAGTCCCGCGAAGGCATAGTTGCCGGTATCGGTGACCGGGCCCTTCTTGGCGTCGCCGCTGTCCTTGGTGACCAGCTTGCTGCTGGCCTCGTTATAGTAGACCGTCTTCTCCTTCGAGGCCGCTGAATGCACCCGCTTGTCGCCGAAGCCGCCGCGCCACATCAGGAAACTCGGCACGGCGTTTCCGTTCTCCACGACGGCGGATTGGATACGTGCTAGATAGCTGTCCTTGCGAAACTGGAACGACTTTGTAATTGTGGTCTGCCCGTCCGAGTATTCGTATTGGACCAGCAGGCCGTTATCGCTGACCTTGGGACGGTAGAGGACGGTGTTCGGATCGAAGGCCGGCTTAGGACCTTCAATTTGCAGGCTGAATGGCGCCGGGAGGCTCTGGGACGGATTGGCCAGGTCCAGCGGCTGATCCGCTTGGTTGGTGTAGCGCTTCAGCACCCAGCTCTTGATCACCGCGCCGCGATTGCTGAAGACAATATGGTAGAGGCTGGTATCGACCGTGGTGGTGACTTCCGAGGCGGCCTGGATCTTAGGCGTTTGTGCCCCGGCGGCGGCCGCGGGAGCTTTGGTTTTCGCCGGCGCTTTCGCAGGCGGAGGCGCCGATACTGGCTTGACCAGTTTCGCCGCGGCTTGCTCGTTGGCCGGCTTGGCGGGCTTGGGCCCTTTGGGGGGCGGCTTCAGTACGTACTGGGAAACCACCAGAACCAGCAGCATCAGCGCCAGCGCCAGCGGCAGCCGCTTTTCTAAGGTGGGCTTCTTCCCACCGCCGCCTGGTGTATTAGGCATTTCGAAGAAAACTCATCTTTCACCGCACCGGGTCGTAGCCGCCCTCGTGAAAGGGGTGGCAGCGGGCGAGCCGTTTCAGGCCCAGCCACACACCGTGCCATACGCCATATTTTTGCACCGCATCCATCATGTATTCCGAGCAGGTAGGGGAATAACGGCAGGCCGAGGGAAGCAGCGGTGAAATCGCCAGCTTGTAGCCCTTCAGAGCGGTCATGACGATCCTTTGCATCGCGCAAATATCCGCGCCACTTCCCGGCGCAAATCCTCGAATGGCGCATCCAAAACCATGCGCCTGGGATTAAAAACAATTACCCAGTTAGACGAGATCGCCTCCAACTGAGTTCGGACCGCCTCCCGCATTCGCCGCTTGATTCGATTCCGCTCCACCGCGCTGCCGAGCGCTCGCGGCGTGGTAAATCCGAACCGCGCCGGCTGCTCGTCTCCTTCCGTATGCAAACAGAAGGCGGCAAAATAGCGGCTGGTCACGCGGATTCCCTCCTGGTAGACGCCGTGGAATTCGGAGGAGCGGACAATGCGCCTGGCTTTCGGTAGAGACAGTGCTTACTTCGCGCGCCGGACCGCCGCCTCGTCGCTCACGGTCAGCTTATGCCGCCCTTTGGCCCGGCGTCGCGCCAGCACCGCCCGCCCGTCCGCCGTCTTCATGCGCACGCGGAAACCATGTGTTTTCGCGCGGTGGCGATTGTTCGGCTGAAAAGTACGTTTTGGCATTCCAATTCCTCAGTCGTTTCAGGATGTAAATGGGAGCGGTGGCGCTCTCGTGCCGCAGCCGCGGACAGAGCCAGGGCATACTGCTGCTAATCCACTGAGCCCAACCCTCAGTATACGACGTTTCGGAGATCCGATAGCGTAAAGATGCCCTCCAGCCGGATGCCGAATTTCTCCCGCAGTAGCGCCGGCCCGCCCATTTCGCGGTCTACCAGGCAAATCGCTCCCACAATCCGCATATCCGCGGCGAGGGCCTTTTCAATCGCCTGAGCCGTCGAGCCGCCTGTGGTGCAGACATCTTCGAAGATCACCACCTCGCGGCCGGCGGTCTCGTCCAGGCCTTCGACGAACCGTTGCATCCCATGTTTTTTCGGCTCCTTGCGGATAACAAAAGCATCGATAGGCTGGCCGGACTCCAGGCTCTCGCGTGCGACCGCAAAGGCAATGGGATCGGCTCCGAGAGTTAAGCCGCCAACGGCTTCGGGCGTCCAGTGGAGGGCGGCCATTTTGCGCAGAAAAGCGCGGCCGACCAGCGGCATGGCTTCTGCCGAGTAGGTGGTCAACTTGCCGTCTACATAGATATCGCTCTTTCGCCCCGAGGCGAGCATCACCTCGCCCCGACGGACAGATTTGGCGCAAAGGAGGGTCTTGAGGCGGGAAAGCTCGTCGTGTTCAGTATCAGGCATCGAGGGAAAGAAGCCGATTTTAGCAGCCTCGCGACCCCGGCGGGCTACCACGCCGCCATTCGTGGCGGTGTTCTCTCTGGTGAGGCAAGGCTAAGCTGAGGAGAAGTCATGCACTTAGTGCGATTGTTTTCCGCGGTTTTCGTGTGTGCGCTTGCAGCGGGGGCGCAGAGTCCCTCCGCTGCTCTGTCGCTGCAAAAACGCGGTGATTGGACCCGGGCCGAGGCGGTCTGGCGCAAGTTGATCCGGCAAACCCCCGGCGATTACCGCTTGTGGACCAGCTTGGGCGTCTGTCTTGCCCATCAAAAGCATTATAAGGAAGCGATCGGCGATTACCGGCATGCGCTCGCCATCAGCCCGCACGATCCACAGACGAATTTCAACCTGGGCCTCGCCTATTTCAAGACCGGAAAACTGAAACAGGCGATTGGGTCGCTCAAAGTCGCCAAAGCAAAGTTTGGGCGCACGCCGCAATTCGACCTGGTGCTCGGCATGAGCCTTTATGGGACGGGGTCGTACAAGGCGGCCACGCCTTATCTTGAAGCCGTCCAGGCGCAAGAGCCAGAGAACGCCGAGCTTCAGCTTATCCTCGCCAGGGATTACCTATTTGGCGGCGAGTACGCAAAAGCCAAGGAGCAGTTCCGCTTGATGCTCGTGCGCGATCCCAATTCCGCTCAGGTTCATCTGCTTCT
>JBOGMI010000471.1:0-6272 GCA_050746645.1 Bryobacteraceae bacterium
CTGACGATCAGATCCGACTCGCGAAACGGATAGGTTCGCAATACATAGGTTTCGCTTACGCGAGCCGGCATATTTTCCGCTGGTCCAACTTGAGCCGAGCCGGGGAATCCTCAGGGTAGCAAAGCTCGGCGGCGGCGGCGCCCGCCCCAAGGGCTAATGGAATCCGGCGTACCGTTCGGCAACGCTCATACGTCCCTCGTTTGAGCCGCGAGCACCCGCTGGAACACCGGATATACTAGTGTGGAAAAGATCTATGGAGTGGCGCGCGCGAATTTGAGGGAGAAATCAAAAAGTTGCGCGTAGCGAGCCGTCTATGCCTGTCTGTCCTTTCGGCATCCTTGCTGATGCACGCCGCCTTCGGGAAGCAGGTGCTGACCTGGCCCGAAGTTCAGAAAGAATTTCGAGCGACGAACCCGCAGTTACAGGCGGGGCAAGCAGCCATCCGGGAGTCACGCGCGAACCAGATCACCGCCGACCTCAGGCCCAATCCCGACATCAATCTCACCTGGGATCAGATGACCTTATTCCATGACCACCCCTACCAGCCGATCTCGCAGTCCTATTTGATTTGGGGCGTCAGCTATCTACACGAGCGGCGCCACCAGCGTAGTCTGCGGCTCGCGAGCGCCGAAAATGCGACGTCGATTTCCGTATCTGCCCAGGCGGATCTCGAGCGGACCTTAATGTTCGACCTTCGTACCGCCTTTGTCGGCGTGATGCAGGCGAAGGCGGTGCGGCAGGTCGCGCAGGAAAATCTGAAGTACTACGACAAGGAAATCGCCATCAGCAAGGCCCGGCTCCAGGCTGGAGACATTTCGCAGGTGGACTTCGAGCGCGTGGAATTGCAGCGGGTCCAGTTTCAATCGGATCTGCAGACGGCCGAAGTCAATCTGCGCACCGCGAAAATCGCCCTTCTGTCGCTGCTGCGAGACCCGATTCCGGTGGATCAATTCGAGATCTCGGAGCCCTTCGTTTTCAGCAATTCCGTGCCGTCGCTGAGTACGCTGCGGGCCTTGGCGATGGAGAACCGGCCGGATCTAAAGGAAGCGGAGCAGTCGGTTGAAAAGGCGAGAACCGATCACCGGCTTGCCATTGCGAACGGCGCATCGGATCCCACCTTCAGCGTGTTCATGTCGCATCAGCCGTCTCCCTTGAATACATACATAGGCGCCAGCGTCTCTTTTCCATTGCGCATCTTCGACCGCAACCAGGGCGAGAAGCTGCGCACGCGCCTGGACATCGGACGCAACCAGCAATTGCGCGATGCCGCCGAGGTGGGCGTGCTGCAAGACGTGGACTCCGCCTATGCCACGCTCGAAGGCACGCTCAAGCTGCTGCGTCCGTATAAAGCCAAGTACCTGAAAGAAGCGAAAAACATACGCTCCACGGTCTCGTTCGCCTATCTGCACGGCGGCGCTTCGCTGCTCGATTTCCTCGATGCGCAGAGTCAATACCGGGTCACCGAGCTGAGCTACCTCAATTTGATCGGGGCCTATCTGACCGCGGCGAATCAAGTGAATTTCGCCGTGGGACGAGAAGTGATTAGGTAGAACTGAGTTCCATTTCTCCCCTCCCATCCCTCACGCCCGTGGATACACCGTGGGGTCAGCCTTTCGAGGCTGCCGCCGCCTTTCCAGGCGGCGCGCTAAGAAGCTCGGGACCGCTCTCGCCAAATTTCTGCCCCCCGTGCGGCCGGGCTTTCAGCCGGGGAGCCCTCTGGGCCCAACCTTTCCATGCGGTTCGGGAGAGGACTCGCCCGCATTTAAAGGGCTTTTCGCGCCTCCCGCGGGAGCTTGACTGTTTTGTCGCGCTTGTTGCGGCGCCCAACGGAATAGGCCTTTTGGCCTTGATCCTCAAATCTGACAACTCACACTTTCAGAACGTCGTCCTTCTTCGCCACCATTAAATAGAGCACCGGCGCCAGGAAAATCGAGATGAAGAGCCTCGAGATCATGCCTCCCACAATCACGATGGCGAACGGTTTTTGCGAATCGCTGCCGATTCCGGTGGATATGGCGGCGGGCAAAAGGCCCAGGCAATCCACCATCGCGGTCATGACGATCGGCCGCAGGCGCACCACCGAGGCTTCGAAGGTTGCCGTCCAGGTGTCTTTGCCTTCGGTCCGCAGTTGATTGATGTACGAGTAGAGGATGACGCTGGTTTGCACCGCCAGGCCCATCAAAGCCACGAACCCAAGCATCGATGAGACGTTGAAGGTGGTCCCCGTTATCTTCAGCGCGATTAAGCCGCCAACCGGCAGCGTCAGCAGCACGCTGAAAAGGATGATCAGCGGGAATTTCAAATTGCCGTAGAGCGCGAACAGGATGAACAGGATCAAAAGCACGACCAGGGGCACGATCAGCTTCATTTGCGCCATCGATGAGACGTACTCTTTGTATTCGCCGCCCCATTCGAAGTGGTAGCCGACCGGCAGCCGGACCGCTTGCGCCACTTTCCGCCGCGCTTCTCCCACGGCGCTCGCCAGGTCCCGGCCTTCCACGCTGAACTGCACGCCGATATAGCGCGAATTGTTTTGCCGGTAGATCAGCGTCGCGCCTTGGGCGACATGGATGCTGGCGAACTGGCTCAAAGGAAGATGCTGGCCGCCGGGCGTGGCGATGAGTAGATTCTTGATTGCGTTCTCGTTATCCCGGAAGCGTTTCTGCATGCGCACCACCAGATCGAATTCCTCTTCTCCTTGAATGACCTGGGTCGCCGCCGTTCCTCCGAGCGCAGTTTCGATCAGCGCGTTCACGTCGCTCACGTTCATGCCATAGCGTGCGATCTTGGCGCGGTTCGGTTTGATAATCAGGCTGGGCTGGCCGAGTTCTTTGGCAATTACGACGTCCGTGATGCCGCGCACGTGGTGGAGTACAGTTTCCACATCATGCGCTTTTCGCGACAGGGTCTGCAAATTCGAGCCGAAAATCTTCACCGCGAGCAGGCTTTTTAGTCCGGTTTCGGCCTCGTCCACGGCATCCTCGGCCGGCTGCGTGAAATTGAAAATGATCCCCGGAAACCCGGACAGTTTTTTCCCGATTGCCGCGATCAGTTCCTTTTTGGTGTGGATCTTGCCTGTTTTCCAGACAGCGTCGTCGTAAGGGTGCAATCCGACGTAGTACTCGTTGTTGTAGAAGCCGGTCGGGTCGGTGCCATCATCGGGGCGTCCCAGTTCGTTGGCCACAATCGTCACTTGGGGGAAGCTCATCAGCATATCCCGGACCTGGGGCGATATCTCCGAAGCTGCCTTGAACGAGATCGTGTAAGGCGCGGTCGTGCGTATCCATATGGCTCCTTCGTCCAGGTGCGGCATGAACTCGGCGCCGATTCCAGGAATCAGGGCTAGCGAAGCGCCGAAGATGATTACGCAAACAATGACCGTCAGCCAGCGGCGGCGCATGCAGACCAGCAGCGCCCGGCCGTAAGCATTTTTGATCCCCTCGTAAATTCTGGCGCTCGGCTCACGCGTGTTGCGCAGAAACCAGGCGCAGAGCACCGGCAAGACCGTCAAAGCGCAGAGCAGCGAGCCGACGAGCGCGAAAATCATGGTATCTGCCATGGGCCGGAAGAGCCGTCCGGCCGGGCCGGTTAACACATAAATCGGAATATAGCCGGCGATGATAACGGCAACCGTATAGAAGATCGGCCGCTCCACTTCCCGCGCCGCTGCGCGAATCACATCGAGCAGATGGTATTGTTCGCCGTGTCGCGCTGCCAGCTCGCGGAAGATATTCTCGACCATCATCACCGCTCCACCGACGAGGATGCCGAAATCGATCGCTCCAATCGACAACAGGTTCGCTGGAATATGGCTCTGATTGAGGCAGATGAAAGCAAACAAAAGAGAGAAGGGAATCGCCACGGCCACGATCAGCGCCGTGCGCACGCTGAAGAGCATCAGGCCGAGGATGACCAGCACCAGGATGATGCCGCGGACTAGATTATTCTCAACGGTCTTGGTGGTGTCCTTGAGCAAATACGTGCGGTCGTAATAGGGAACCACTTTCACATCGCGTGGGAGGATGTGATTGTTCAAATTGGCGGTCTCTTGCTCGACACGCTTCAGCACCGTCTGCGCCTGCTCCTGCACGCGCATCATGATGACCCCTTCCACCGCGTCGTTCTGGTGCATGTAGCCGAACTGCCCCAGACGCGGGGCGTGCCCGATCTGCACTTTGCCCACGTCCCGCACGTAGAGGGGAGTGCCGTTGCGCGTGGCGAGCACGATATTTCCGATGTCCTGCGTGTCTCGCGCGAGTCCCAGCCCGCGGATGTAATACATCTGTCCGCCCTGCTGATAGAAGCCGCCGCCGGAGTTGGCGTTATTCGCGGCGAGCTGCTGCGTCACCTGCTGTACCGAAAGGCCGTAGGTGAGCAACCTGTTCGGATTGAGCAGCACTTGATACTGCATGGTTGTTCCGCCCATGCCGGAATCGTCCGCGACGCCTGGCACGGCACGGTAGGCACGAGCAAGCACCCAATCCTGAATGGTCTTGAGCTGCTGCTCCGTGCGGTCGGGGCTTTTGACGACGTAGCGGTAAATCAACCCACTCGGGTTGTACAGCGGCGAAAGTGACGGCGCGACGCCCGCGGGCATTGCGGCGTTGCCGACGCGTTCGAAAGCCAGCTCGCGCACAAAGTACGGATCGGCGCCGAACTGGAAATTCATCTCGATGGCCGAGAGCCCGTACATCGAGAGCGACCGTAGCGAGGCCAGCTTCGGAATCCCGTTCATTTGAATCTCAATCGGGATCGTGATCAGCCGCTCGACCTCTTCGGCGGCGTGACCGGGCCATTGCGTGATGATTTCGACGTGTGGCGGGGATAGGTTCGGATAAGCTTCAATCGGCAGCTCGCGGAAGGAAATCGCGCCCCACGCCATCAGCACGAGCGCGATGACGATGACGATGAATCGCTGCGAGAGAGCGAAGGAGACGATGCGTGCAACCATTCGGGCGGCCTATTGAGTACTGGCGAACTGCAGAAACACGCTGCCTTCGGATACAACCGGTTCGCCTCGCTTCAGCCCGCTTTGAATCTCCACTCTTCCGTCCTGTTGTACGCCCACGGCCACCGCCCGCTGCGCGAACTGGCGCGGCTTCACTTCCACATAGACGAAAGGTTCGTTCTCGGTGTCGTGCAGCACGGCGGAGAGGGGAACGTTCAGCACGTTCTTCTCCGTCTTCGTATGAATGATTGCGTCCACGTACATGTCTTTCTTTAAAAGGTCGTCGCGATTCCGGGTGACGATGCGGACCGGCGTGGTGCGCGTCGTTGGATCCACCATGGCTCCGATATAGGCAACCCTGCCGTGGAACGTGTGGCCAAGTGAAGACTCGCTAACGTCCACCGTGTCTCCTACCCGCACCAGCGGCAAGTCTCGGGCGAAGATGTTTCCTTGCACCCAGACCAGGGATGGGTCGGTCAGCACGAAGCACTTCGTCGCTCCGGCCTGAATCACCTCGCCGGGCATCACCAGCTTCTGCACCACGGTGCCGCCGATGGGGGCGCGCAATGCCAACTCCGGGTCGATCGAGTAGTCCCGACCGTCGGCCTTCTCCAGCTCTTGCGGCGTAATCGCGAAAATCCGCAGTGCCTGTGTGCTGTCCTGAACGTCGGTGACCGCCTCGTTATAGGCGGCCTCTGCGATTTCGACATCTTTCAAAGCGGCTGCTCCATGGGCCAGCAGCTCTTTCTCCCGAGCCAGAGCCTGTTGCGCCAGAGTCCGTTGATCCCGCGCTTTCCTATACGCCGCCATCGCACTGACAACGTCAGGACTCTTCACATACAGCAGAGGATCTCCCGCTTTGACGTGCGAGCCGGTATCCACCACAATGCGCGTGATGGGGCCGCTTACTTGAGTAATCGCCTGTGTGGTTCGATCCTGATCCCAGCCCACCGTGCCGGTGGTTTCGACATTGACCTTCCAGGTGCCGCGTTGTACCGGTTCAACCTGCAAATGGGAAAGCTGGTTTTGAGAAACGCGAATCAGGGTTGGCTGGTCCGGCGGGGAAGTGGTGGCGACGCTGCGCGCCGAGGTATTTCCGCCTCCGCAGCCCCATTCCGCGAAGGCCAATAGGATCGCGACGGTCCCTGCCGAGAGGACGCACTTCACCCTCGTCCCGCCCTGCATGCCGGTACACTTATCTTCTTTAATGAGTTCAGCTCGCTTCCGATCATAGCTCCGGCCGAAGGCCGCAAACGGCAGACGTCTTTTGTGCTCGGGTATCGAGACAAACGTTTCGACGCGCCGGGATCGGGGCGCGTTGCAG
>JBOGMI010000472.1:0-1458 GCA_050746645.1 Bryobacteraceae bacterium
CGCCAGATCCGCTCGTTGAGGTCCCAATCCACAGCGATGCCCGTTTCTTTGCAGAACGAATCCAGAAAGCCTTCGCTCCGGGAAGGAGCGGCCAGGAGTTCTGCAAAAACGGGTGCGGCGATCGTTAAGCCGCCGCGCTCAAGAGCGGCATACAGCGCCGAACGCGCCAAAGTATTCAGGCTGTCGTCCTGGTCCCAGAGCGCGATAACGACATTGCTATCTATGGCGGTCGTCACCGTCCGCGCAGATCCCGAACCCAGCGCACAACGCCCCTTCTGCCAGACGGAATGCCGGGGTTGCCGATGCCACGATACTTCTCAAACACATTGCCGGTTCGCAATGGCCGAACACGAATGTCATTGCCGTTTTTCTCAAACACCAGTTGATCGCCAGACTTCACTCCCAGGGCCTGCCGGATCTTCCTGGGGATCGTGATCTGCCCTTTGCTCGTAATGCGTGCGGCATGCTGCAAAACCTCTTGCATACTCCTTACTCTACCAGCATTCTCCTTACTTCCAAAGCGCAATAGCTACCGGAATAAGCTTGGCTGCGAGCCGCCGAAGCGCATGCGGCGTGGAATCTGAAAGTATTCGAAGGCGCGGTCGGTGGCGATGCGGCCGCGCGGCGTGCGGTCGATGAAGCCTAACTGCATCAGATACGGTTCGTAAACTTCTTCAATAGTGTCCGGCTGCTCGTCTATGGAAGCCGCGATCGTGCTCAAGCCGACCGGGCCGCCGCCGTACTTCTCCGCGATGGTAAACATGATCTTTTGATCGATGTCGTCCAGGCCATAGCGGTCGACCTTGAGCAGATCGAGCGCGGCTTTCGCCACTGCATCGTCGATGCGGCCCTCGGCGCGAACCTGGGCATAATCGCGCACGCGGCGGAGCAGCCGGTTGGCAATGCGCGGTGTTCCCCGCCCGCGGCGCGCAATCTCGCGTGCGGCATCCGGCGAAATCTCCACTTCGAGCAGACGGGCGGATCGTTCGACGATCTTCGCAAGCGTTTGTTCGTCGTAGGGGTCGAGGCGCAAGACGATTCCGAAACGGCTGCGCAACGGAGCGCTCAGCAGGCCCTGGCGAGTGGTCGCGCCAACGGCGGTAAAGCGCGGCAGAGAAATCGAGTGGGTGCGCGCGCCCGGCCCGGTTCCGATCAAGATGTCGAGACGGAAATCCTCCAGAGCCGAATAGAAGATTTCTTCGATGTCCGCTAACAGACGATGGATTTCATCGATGAAAAACACCTGGCGCGCGCGTACATTGCTGAGAATGCCGGTCAGGTCCAGCTTCTTTTGCAGGACCGGGCCGGCGGTCTGATCGAGCGCGACTTCAAGTTCGTGGGCAACGATGCCGGCGAGCGTCGTTTTGCCGAGGCCGGGAGGACCGCAGAGCAGGACGTGATCCATCGCCTCGCCGCGCAGCTTGGCGGCTTCGATGGCGATGGAAAGCTGCTCCTTGA
>JBOGMI010000473.1:0-4451 GCA_050746645.1 Bryobacteraceae bacterium
AGGATTTGGATATACACATGAGCAAGATTATCGGAATCGATTTGGGAACTACAAACTCGGTGGTCGCTG
The DNA here is from genome assembly GCA_050746645.1 of Bryobacteraceae bacterium. Lineage (GTDB taxonomy): Bacteria > Acidobacteriota > Terriglobia > Bryobacterales > Bryobacteraceae > Bog-105. The sequence continues at coordinate 70 of JBOGMI010000473.1, forward strand.
TCATGGAAGCCGGCCAGCCCGCCGTGATCCCCAACCAGGAAGGCGGCCGAACCACACCGTCGGTGGTCGCGTTCACCAAAAGCGGCGAGCGGCTGGTCGGCCAGGTGGCGAAACGCCAGGCGGTCACCAACCCGGAGAATACCATCTATTCGATCAAGCGCTTCATGGGACGGCGCGTGAACGAAGTCAACGAAGAGATGAAGATGGTCCCTTATAAGGTTGTCGCGGGCGACAACGGGGATGCGCGGATCGAGGTGCAGGGCAAGAAGTACTCGCCGCCCGAGATTTCGGCAATGATCCTGACCAAGCTGAAAGAAGCGGCCGAAGCCTACCTGGGCGAAAAAGTGACCAAAGCCGTGATCACCGTCCCGGCGTACTTCAACGACGCTCAGCGCCAGGCCACCAAAGATGCAGGCCAGATCGCCGGGCTGGAAGTGATGCGCATCATCAACGAACCCACGGCGGCGGCGCTCGCGTACGGTCTCGATAAGAAAAAAGACGAGACGATTGCGGTTTACGATTTCGGCGGCGGCACGTTCGACATTTCGATCCTCGAAGTGGGCGATGGGGTCGTGGAAGTGAAATCGACCAACGGCGATACGCACCTGGGCGGCGACAACATCGACCAGCGCATCATCGACTGGTTGATTCAGGAATTCAAGAAAGACCAGGGCGTGGATGTCTCGAAAGATCAGATGGCGCTTCAGCGCTTGAAGGAAGCGGCTGAGAAGGCCAAAATCGAGCTCTCAACCCTGCTCGAGACCGATATCAATCTGCCCTTCCTCACGGCGGACCAGAACGGCCCCAAGCACTTAAATATCAAGCTGACGCGTGCGCGTTTCGAGCAGATGGTGGACGATATTCTGCAGCGCGCTGTCGGGCCCTGCAAACAGGCGATTCAGGATGCCGGTGTAACGCCGCAAAACATCGACGAAGTGGTGCTGGTCGGCGGCTCGACGCGTATTCCGAAAGTGCAGCAGCAGGTGCGCGATCTGTTCGCCAAAGAGCCGAATAAGAGCGTGAACCCGGACGAAGTGGTCGCGGTCGGCGCAGCGGTACAGGGCGGAGTGCTTGGCGGCGAAGTGAAAGACGTACTGCTGCTTGACGTGACGCCTCTCTCGCTCGGCATCGAGACGCTGGGCGGCGTGTTCACCAAGCTGATCGATCGCAACACGACCATTCCGACCCGCAAGAGCGAAGTGTTCTCGACAGCGGCCGATAGTCAGACCTCGGTCGAGATTAAAGTCTTCCAGGGCGAGCGTTCGATGGCGCGCGATAACCGGCTATTGGGCGTGTTCCAGTTGGTTGGCATTCCACCGGCGCCGCGCGGGATTCCGCAAGTCGAAGTTGAGTTCGATATCGACGCCAACGGCATCCTGAACGTGAAGGCGAAAGACCGCGCGACCAACAACGAGCAGAAGATCACCATCACTTCTTCTTCGGGCTTGAGCAAGGACGAGGTGGAGAAGATGGCGCGCGACGCCGAATCCCACTCGGCCGACGACCGGAAGAAGAAGGAGGAGATCGAAGCTCGCAACCGCGGCGATGCCATGGTCTACAACGTCGAGAAGATGCTGAAAGAGCATCGCGACAAGATTTCCGATGCCGACGCGCACGAAGTGGAGTCGGCGGTGGAAGAACTTAAGAAAGCCATGACGGAAGGCGGTCTGGAGCAGATCAACGCCGCGACCGACAAGCTGACCTCGGCCAGTCACAAGCTGGCGGAAGCGATGTACAAGGCGCAGAGCCCGGCTCCGGATGGCGGAGCGGCAGGCGCCGCAGCGGGCGCAGGTCCCGGTGCAGGCGCTTCGCAAGGCGGCGAGAAGAAAGACAATGTCGTCGATGCGGAGTTCGTCGATGTAGACGAAAAGAAGTAAGTGAGAATAAACAGTGGGGCAGACGATCGCTTTCCGTCGTCTGCCTCGCTTTCCATTGGAGGGCGGGGTTTACCCCGCGCGGGGCTTCAACCCCGCTTTTATGGGTAACTAAGAATGCCTTCTGCGACTAAGAACGATTATTACGAAACGCTGGGCGTCGGGCGCAAAGCGGACACGGACGAAATCCGCAAAGCCTACCGCAAGCTGGCGCGCAAGTATCATCCGGATCTGAATCCGGGCGATAAATCGGCGGAAGAGCGCTTTAAGAAAGTTCAGGAAGCGTATGACGTCCTCAATGACGAGGAAAAGCGGAAGGTTTACGACCAGTACGGCTTCTATTCGCCCAACATCCCGCCGAACGGTGGGGCTCCGGGCGGAGGCGCGGGGCCGAATTTTCGCGGCTTCGATTTCAACGAATACATGCGCCAGCAGCAGGCGCAGGGCGGGCAGCCGCACGAGGACGAAGGCTTTGGATTCCGCGACATTTTCAGCCAGTTCTTCAGCGGCGGACGCGGGAAGCAGCAACAGCAGGCGGCGCCGCAACCGGAGCGCGGTGCAGATCTCGAATACGGCCTCAACATCGATTTCTGGCAGGCGATTCGCGGCACGCAGGTAAAGCTGAATATCTCGCGGCAAGAAGTCTGCGAGGTTTGTCGCGGGACCGGCACGTCCGGCAACCAGGTTGCGGTGTGCCCGGAGTGCGACGGTACCGGAACCGTGACCCAGATGGCAGGCGCGATGAAATTCAATTTGACCTGCCCGCGCTGCGGCGGCACTGGCCGGCTGAAAAACGCCTGCCCGAATTGCCGCGGCGAAGGGCGTCTGCCGCGTACCGAAAGCGTCGATGTGCGCATCCCGGCGGGCGTCGCCAGCGGAACGCGGTTGCGCGTGGCGGGCAAAGGAAACGCCGGTGCGGACGGCGGCCCATCGGGAGATCTGTACATTACGGTGCGCGTCGGCGAGCATTCGTTCTTCAAACGCGCGGGCGACAATATCGAAATTCAGGTTCCGCTCACCGTGAGCGAAGCGGGCTTGGGCGCAAAGATCGAGGTGCCGACCATCGACGGCCGGGCCTTGCTCAAAATTCCCCAAGGCACACAGAACGGGCAGAAATTCCGGCTGCGCGAGAAAGGCGTGCAGAATGCGCGCAAGAACACGCGCGGCGACGAAATTGTGGAAGTCATTCTGCGCGCGCCGGATGTGCACAACGAACGCACGCGCGAGCTGCTGCGCGAGCTGGGGCAACTGCAAACCGAAGACGTACGGAAAGAAGTTTGGCCGCAGGTGCAGGCGTAAGGAGACCTTATGGCAAAGGCAAAGAGCAAAGCGGCTTACATGATCTCGGCGGTCGCCGAGCAGTATGAAATCCATCCGCAGACGCTGCGCCTGTACGAGCGCGAAGGCTTGCTGCGCCCCTCGCGCAGCGAAGGCAATACACGCCTCTACACGGACGCCGATCTGGAGCGGCTCGAAGTGATCTTAAAGCTGACCCGCGATCTGGGCGTGAATCTCGCGGGTGTCGAGATCATCCTGAACATGCGCGAAAAAATGGAAGCCATGCAGAAGCAGATGCAAGGCTTTGTCGAATCGCTGAACCGCGAGCTTTCGCGCCGTGCCGGCCAGCGTCCGGGCGAAGCCAACTCGCTCATGCCGGTTATCGAGATTCATTCGGTTTCGGTGCGCTCCGAAGGAAAGCGCCCACCGGAGCCGAAGCGGAAGGTGCGATAAGGCTTCCGGGCGAGCGCTTAGGCAACTCGACAGTCAGATGCGCGGCATCGTCTTCGAATAGGATCCGAGGAAAGAGACGGCCAACATTCGCAAGCACGGCTTCGGGTTTGTAGAAGCAAATACCATTTTTGGCGATCCTCAGTAGGCATGAAAAACGCAGCTATGAAGAAGACGCGTACTAAGCAAGCCACAGCAGAAATAAGAGCCGAGTATGACTTTTCCAGCGGAGTCAGGGGCAAGTATGCCGAACGTTACCGCCGCGGAACGAATGTCGTTGTTTTGGATCCCGAAGTAGCTGGGGCGTTCCCGGATTCAAAATCGGTGAACGATGCCCTCCGAGCGATTCTGGCAATCGCCGTGCGAGCGGACGTTCGCAAGCGGCGTTAAAGCGACCGCACATGCCGGATGGGTTGTTCGGGCGGCGACATGAGTGCGACGGCTACTTCGATCCGCTGAGGCAGCCGCAATCGATGACGCGGCTGCGGTGACAGTCGTTGTAGCGGAATCCGGTTTCGTCGCGCCACATGGGGAAGACGGCGCAGGCCTCGAACCAGCGCTCGCATCTCGTCCGTACGCTCCGAATCGAAGCGCAATGGGTGATAACCGGCGGCAGACAAGGCGCTGTTGGAAGCGCTAGGCTGAAAGGAGAGGGTATATGCGCCGGGGAATGTCAGCCTGGATTCTGCGAAACGCACGCGTCACGCTGCCCTCGCTGTTGGGACTGCTCGTGGCGTTTGCCATGGTGCCCGGAACGGCGCATGCCCAGCACCGCGGATT